>JASLJL010000295.1 GCA_030152405.1 Gordonia sp. (in: high G+C Gram-positive bacteria)
CGTCCGCACACGACACGACCAGCGCCGACACTGCGGCGATGACCGCCGCACCGACGGCTGCACGGAACAGCATGGACCTTCTCCCCTTGCGAACCCGTGGCGACCCGCTTGGGGCGCCAGAGACGAATGGGTCGAGGTTACCCCACAGTAGAACGTGTGACTGGGCACATCGACTGCCGAGACCGGTGATTTGCGGCACGATGGAGAGTGGTTTCGCGAGAATCCTCGTGTGCCCGAATCGATCGCCGTCACACCCCGACGGCCACACAGCGAGCCCGCCGATCTGTCTCCGGCTCGCCGACGAGAATGGTGGATTAGTGACTGACCCGACCACGAGCGGCCCGACCGACACCACGACGCGCACCAGCCGCGTCGAAGTGATCCGCGACGGCGTCGCGTCGTACCTGGCCGACAGCGACCCGACCGAGACCGACGAGTGGCTCGAGTCGTTCGACGCGATGCTCAGCAACGCCGGCCCCGAACGCGCCCGCTACCTCATGCTCCGCATGCTCGAGCGCGCCGACGACAACCGCGTCGCACTGCCGCCGCTCACCTCGACGGACTACGTCAACACGATCCCCACCGACCTCGAACCGGAGTTCCCCGGCGACGAGGACCTCGAACGCCGCTTCCGCGCGTTCATCCGCTGGAACGCCGCGATCATGGTTCACCGCGCCCAGCGTCCCGGGATCGGCGTCGGCGGCCACATCTCGACGTACGCGTCGTCGGCCTCCCTCTACGAGGTCGGCTTCAACCACTTCTTCCGCGGCCCCGACCATCCCGGTGGCGGCGACCAGATCTTCGTGCAGGGCCACGCGTCGCCCGGCGTGTACGCCCGCGCGTTTCTCGAAGGCCGCATCGACGAGCATCGGCTCGACGGCTTCCGCCAGGAACACAGTCACGCAGGTCTCGGCGGCGGACTTCCGTCGTACCCGCATCCGCGGTTGATGCCCGATTTCTGGCAGTTCCCGACGGTGTCGATGGGGCTCGGCCCGATGAACGCGATCTATCAGGCCCGTTTCAATCATTACCTGCACGATCGCGGCATCAAGGACACCTCCGATCAGCATGTGTGGGCGTTCCTCGGCGACGGCGAGATGGACGAGGCCGAATCGCGCGGCCTCGCTCACGTCGCCGCGACCGAGGGCCTCGACAACCTCACGTTCGTCATCAACTGCAATCTGCAGCGTCTCGACGGACCGGTCCGCGGCAACGGCAAGATCATTCAGGAGTTGGAGTCGTTCTTCCGCGGAGCGGGCTGGAACGTGATCAAGGTCGTCTGGGGTCGCGAGTGGGACGCGCTGTTCCACGCCGATCAGGACGGAGCGCTCGTCAATCTGATGAACAAGACGCGCGACGGCGACTTCCAGACGTACCGGGCCAACGACGGCCAGTTCATCCGCGAACACTTCTTCAACCGCGACCCGCGGACGAAGGCTCTCGTGGAGAACCTCACCGACCAGGACATCTGGCAGCTCAAGCGCGGCGGCCACGACTACCGCAAGGTGTACGCCGCGTACAACGCCGCGATGAACCACAAGGGTCAGCCCACCGTCATCCTCGCGAAGACGATCAAGGGCTACACGCTCGGCAAGCACTTCGAGGGCCGCAATGCCACGCACCAGATGAAGAAGCTGACGCTCGACGACCTCAAGGCGTTCCGCGACACGTCGCGGGTCCCGATCACCGACGCGCAGCTCGAGGCCGACCCGTATCTGCCGCCGTACTACCACCCCGGCGCCGATTCGCCCGAGATCCAGTACATGCTGGACCGTCGTCGCAATCTCGGCGGCTTCCTGCCGTCGCGTCGCACCACGACGACTCCGCTGCACCCGGACACGTCCAAGGCGCTCGCGGTGACGGCCAAGGGGTCGGGCAACCAGCAGGTCGCGACCACCATGGCGCTGGTCCGCGTGTTCAAGGAGCTGCTCCGCGACAAGGAGATCGGAAAGCGGATCGTGCCGATCATCCCGGACGAGGCACGCACGTTCGGCATGGACTCGTGGTTCCCGACGCTGAAGATCTACAACCGGAACGGTCAGCAGTACACGTCGGTCGACGCCGAGCTGATGCTCGCGTACAAGGAGGCCAAGGAAGGCCAGATCCTGCACGAGGGCATCAACGAGGCGGGTTCGACAGCGAGCTTCACCGCCGTCGCCACCTCGTACGCCACGCATGGCGAGCCGATGATCCCGCTGTACATCTTCTATTCGATGTTCGGTTTCCAGCGGACCGGCGACGGGTTCTGGGCGGCCGCCGACCAGATGTCCCGCGGCTTCGTCATCGGCGCGACGGCCGGCCGCACCACGCTGACCGGTGAGGGACTGCAGCACGCCGACGGTCACTCGCCGTTGATCGCCGCGACCAACCCGGGCGTCGTCTCCTACGACCCGGCCTTCGCGTACGAACTGTCGGCGATCGTCGACAACGGGCTCACCCGCATGTACGGCGACGATCCGGACGACGTGTATTTCTACATCACGGTGTACAACGAGCCGATCACGCAGCCTGCTCGCCCCGACGATCTCGATGTGGACGGACTGATCAAGGGCGGCTACCTGTTCCGCAAGGGACCGGACGGCAAGACGCACCGCGCGAGCATTCTCGTCTCGGGGGTCACCATGGGCGACGCGCTACGTGCCCAAGATCTCCTCGCCGACGAATGGGATGTCTCCGCGGACGTCTACTCGATCACGTCGTGGTCCGAACTGGCGCGCGACGGCATCGACGCCGACCGCGCGGAACTGCGCGAGCCGGGTCAGTCGCGGACTCCGCATCTGACCGGACTACTCGCGGGCTCCTCCGGCCCGACGGTCGCCGTGTCGGACTACATGCGCGGTGTCCAGGAACAGGTGCGCGCCTACGTCCCCGGCACGTACCTGACGCTCGGCGCCGACGGGTTCGGTTTCTCCGACACCCGTCCGGCAGCTCGACGCTTCTTCAACATCGACGCGGAGTCGATCGCGGTGGGCGTCCTCGTCGGCCTCGCGCGCGACGGCGAGGTCGACCGGTCGGTCGCCGCGCAGGCGGCCGAGCAGTACCGGATCACCGACGTCTCCGCGGCGCC
>JASLJL010000410.1 GCA_030152405.1 Gordonia sp. (in: high G+C Gram-positive bacteria)
CACCACTGTCGACCTGGATCGATGGAACACTCGGCTCGAACGTCTCCGCATCCCGGCGCGGGTGTACGCGACCGACGCGGACGGCACGCAGATCGAGTCCGGCGTCGGCCACCTTCGTCGCGGCGACCTCGAAGCCACCAGCACTCGACTCGATCTGGGCCCGGAACCCGCGCTCAACCGCCTGTACCTGTGCGCCGCATGGCTGCGGTCGCATCCGGGACGCGGCGGGTTCCGGCGGTTCCCGGACGTCCGTGACCCGCACGATTCGGCGCAGCCGTTCAGCAGCATCTCTCGAGCGCTCGACGCGTGCGAACGCGTCCCGACACTCGTCGAGACCGGAGCGTTTCGGAACTGGTCGGGCTGGCCGGTCGCTCCCGGCGTCGGGCATTCACTGATGTCGCTGTACAGCTGGGCGGTGCACGGTCCGGCCGCCGACCGTCCCCAACTCCTCGACACGTTCTCCGCTGCGAGCATGGTGAGGTACGGCTGGCTGGCGGGCACCGGCGCGTCGCAGTTCTCCGTGCGAACCTATGCGCGTTACTCGAATCTCATCCACCGGTGGGCGGGTCAGTCGGGCACGGACGCCGAGATCGTCGAACTCTGGCTCAACCGCGACTGGCGGCATCGTCTCGATCGGTCCGCGGAGCGGGGTGCACTCTCACTATGGTGACGACACGATCACCGACGCCGGCCGCACATCGACGCCGAAGAACACGTCGACGGAACCGGCTAGCACGGCCTGCGCGACCGGCGACGCGACGACGAGCAGCCCGTCGAAGCCCGCCGTCGCCGCGCCGATCCGGCTGACGAAGTCCGAGACGGACTCGCCGCCGTGTGGTCGAGTCTCCGGATCGGCGAACCAGACGCCGAGTTCGTCCGGCGAGACGGCCTCGGGTGTCAGCCCGCGCCATCGTCCGACGTCCAGCGAGCGCAGATCGGTGTCCGGCTCGACGTGAATCCCCAGGATCCGAGCGGTCTCGACGACCGAGGCCTCCGGCCCGATCCGCACGGCGTCGAATCTCGGCACCGTCAGTCGTGCGACGTCCGCACGTCCGCGGTCGTCGAGGCTCGACCACTCGCCGCCGAACCGGACGGCCCGGTTGGGCGCCGTCCGGCCCGCCACGACGAGTACGAGAGCCATCAGGCCGCGACGCTCTCCAAGCGACGTGCCTGTTCGGTGGTCCGGCGCATCATCAGCCCGATGAGGCCGACGAAGACCACGGTCAGCACGGTCCACAGGATCACCTGGTTGGCGATGGCGTACACGCGGTAATCGGCGACCACCTGGCCGGGGAATCCGGGCGCCACGATCCGATTGCCGTCCATCACCGGCCCCGGGATCTCGGCGAAGTCGGGCAGCACCGACGCCGTGATCGTCACACCGACGAGATACGCGACAGCGGCCACGACCGCGCCGAGGAGAACGCCGATCCGGTCGTGCAACCAGACGGCGAGGGCGACCGCAGCCACCGCGAGGACTATCGACACCAGCGTCACTGTCAGATACGAGCCCGATCGCTCGCCGATGGTGTCCTCCTCGCCGACCGCGGGCGGGTTCGGCGGATACACGAAGTAGGGCACGCCGATCACGGCGACGAAGGCGACCCCGCCGGTCACCGCGGCGACCACGCGTGGATCGGTGTCGGGCCATCGTCGCCCGATCAGCGCCCACGCCACCGTGTAGACGACCGCGAAGAGGGCGCCGATCGCGACGGCGAAGACGACGGTGCCGACGCCTGCACCGATGTTCTCCTGCACCGACCGGGTGAACAGTTCGGCCCCGTGCTCGTGGCCGCCGCCCGCGAGTGCGGTCTCCGCGTCCGATCGGACGTCTTCGTAGTCGATCGCTTTCGCCACCAGCGGTTCGATGAAGATCCGCGCGAAGACGAAGCTGACCACTCCGGCGATCAGGCCGCTGAGCAGACCTGCGCCGATGAATTTCCGTTCCATGTTCTCTTGTTCTCCTGCTCGATCGGTCAGTGGCAGGGGAATCCGAGGAAGTGGCGAGCGTCGTGCACGAACTCGTGGACGTGCGTGTCACTGCCGAACACGGAGACTGCCCCCTGGTCGTAACCGAGGAAGTAGTACGCGAGCGCCGCGACGAGGACTGTCGCGGTGAGGAGGAGCGCCGTCGATGCGGCGGAGACGTCCGGCAGCGCGAGCGAACGCGGTGCGGCCGTAGTCGATGAAGCGGTCATGAGAGTTGAAGCCCCTGTCCCCGGATCGTGCGTCCGGACGGTGGAATATGCACACCCGGAACGATGTCTGGCTCGCCTCACCCGCAGGGGTGCGACTCACAGTGGCGCGACCGCATCGGACTCTCACCGAATTCCCGCACCGGGATTCGGGCACTGTACCGCGCCGCGACGGCGTCCGTGTCGTAGGCATGGGATTCAATGGAGTCGTGGCATCACGTGCAGCGGTTCTCCAGCGCATGCAGCCGGCGACCCGGGAATGGTTCACCGGCGCATTCGCCGCGCCCACGCCGGTCCAGCTCGGGGCATGGGATTCCATCTCGAAGGGCGACGACACACTGGTCATCGCCCCGACCGGGTCCGGCAAGACGCTGGCCGCATTCCTGTGGGCCATCGACACGCTCACGCGCAGTCCCGAACCGGACCGTGCGGGCGTGAGCGTCCTCTACATCTCACCGCTGAAGGCGCTCGGCGTGGACGTCGAACGCAACCTCGCCGCACCGCTCACCGGCATTGCTCACACCGCGGCACGGATGGGCGTCGAACCCCCGCACGTCAGAGTGGGCGTCCGGTCCGGCGACACCTCGGCGGCCGACCGTCGTGCACTGCAGCGAACACCGCCCGACATCCTGATCACGACACCGGAGTCGCTGTATCTGATGCTGACGTCGTCGGCGCGCGAGACGCTGACGACCGTCCACACGGTGATCATCGATGAGGTCCACGCCGTCGCCGCAACCAAACGCGGGACGCATCTGGCCTTGTCGCTGGAACGACTCGACGACCTGTTGGATCACCGCGCACAGCGGATCGGTCTGTCTGCGACGGTCCGGCCCGAAGAGCGCGTCGCGGAATTCCTGTCCGGTGCCTCGGCGTGCACCATCGTCAAACCGCCCGCGGCGAAGACGTTCGACCTCCGCGTGGAGGTGCCTGTCGACGACATGACGGACATCCCCGCGCCGCCGAACTCCGATCTGGAGGGCCTCGACGACGCCTTCTCCCCCACCGCCGGATCGTTGTGGCCGTTCATCGAGGAGTCGATCGTCGACGAGATCGAGCGCAACCGGTCGACCATCGTGTTCGCGAACTCGAGGCGTCTGGCCGAGCGGCTCACGGCGCGCCTCAACGAGATCGCGGCGGCTCGTGCGGGCGAGCCCGTGGACCTGGACGCCGCGAACCACCGGGTCCCGGGCGGGATGCCGTCGATGGTGTCCACCTCGGGTTCGACGGGCGGCGCGGCACCCGTGCTCGCACGAGCTCACCACGGGTCGGTCAGCAAAGACCAACGCGCTGCGATCGAAGACGATCTGAAGTCGGGCCGCCTCCGCTGCGTCGTCGCGACGAGTTCCCTGGAGCTGGGCATCGACATGGGCGCCGTCGACCTGGTCATCCAAGTGGAGGCCCCGCCGTCGGTCGCATCCGGTCTCCAGCGGATCGGTCGCGCCGGGCACCAGGTCGGCGAGATCAGCAAGGGCGTGCTGTATCCGAAGCACCGGACCGATCTGATCCACTGCACGGTCACCGTCGATCGCATGACACGCGGGCGGATCGAGTCGCTCGCCGTCCCCGCGAATCCACTCGACATCCTTGCGCAGCAGACGATCGCGGCCACCGCGGCACACGACGTCGACGTGGACGAGTGGTTCGCCACCGTACGACGGGCGATGCCGTACCGCAATCTCACGCGCGACGTCTACGACGCGGTCCTGGACCTGATCTCGGGGCGGTATCCGTCCGACGAGTTCGCCGAGCTCCGCCCCCGCGTCGACTACGACCGTTCGACCGGTGTCCTGACCGCGCGGCGCGGCACGCTCCGCCTGGCGGTCACCTCGGGCGGCACCATCCCGGACCGCGGTCTCTTCGGCGTGTTTCTCGTGGGCTCGACGGCCCCCGGCACGGGCTCGGAGCCGAAAGGCCAGCTGCGCAGGGTCGGTGAGCTCGACGAGGAGATGGTCTACGAGTCCCGCGTGGGCGACGTGTTCGCGCTCGGCGCGTCGAGCTGGCGAATCGAGGAGATCACGCACGACCGCGTGCTGG
>JASLJL010000426.1 GCA_030152405.1 Gordonia sp. (in: high G+C Gram-positive bacteria)
CGACAGATCGGTGAGCTCGCGACACAGGTACATGGCGATCTGCCTGGCCTGGGTCACATTCCGCACCTTGCTCGGCCCGCGGAGGTCTTCGATGGAGATGTCGAAGTACTCGGCAGAGATCGCGAGGATGCTCGCCGCGCTGATCTCGATCGACCCGTCGTCGGGCATGAGCGCCTTGAGCACCACCTCGGCGAGTGACCGGTCGAGCTCGGCGTTCTGGAGCGACGCGAACGCCGTCACCCGGATCAGGGCACCTTCGAGCTCACGGATGTTCCGCTCGATCTTCGACGCGATCAGCTCGAGGACGTCATCGGGCGCCGCGAGCTTGTCCATCTGCGCCTTCTTACGAAGGATCGCGATCCGAGTCTCCAGATCCGGCGGCTGGACGTCGGTGATCAGACCCCACTCGAAGCGGGTGCGGAGTCGGTCTTCGAGCGTTGCGAGCTGCTTCGGCGGGCGGTCGGAGGAGACCACGATCTGCTTGTTCGCATTGTGCAGCGTGTTGAACGTGTGGAAGAACTCCTCCTGGATGCCCTCGCGGCCCTCCAAGAACTGGATGTCGTCGATCAACAGCATGTCGATGTCGCGGTACCGACGCTTGAAGACGGCACGACGATCGTCGCGGAGAGAGTTGATGAAGTCGTTGGTGAACTCTTCGGTCGACACGTACTTCACGCGCATCCCGGGGTAGAGACGCTGGGCGTAGTGGCCGGCGGCGTGCAGCAGGTGAGTCTTGCCGAGTCCGGACTCACCCCAGATGAACAGCGGGTTGTACGCGCGTGCCGGGTTCTCGGCGACGGCGACCGCCGACGCGTGAGCGAAGCGGTTCGACGCGCCGATGACGAACGTGTCGAAGGTGTACCGCGGGTGCAGAGACGTGGTGCTGCTCTCCGCCGGAGTCGCCACCTCGCGGTCCTGGAAGTACGTCGTCCACTCGCGCGGTCCGGGATGCGGCCCCTGCGGTGGTTGTTCGCCGTAGTTCAGTGCGGCGAACTGTCCCGACGGGGTGGGTCCCGCGCCGGCGGGTCCGGGCTGAGCCGGGCCCGACTGCGTGGGGTCCGTCACGGCGGCTGTCCCCACGCTCTCCACAGAAGCGGGCGGTTCGTCCTCCGGTTCGGCCACCCGCACCGCGATATCCACAGTCTGGTCGAGATGGCGGCTCAGCGACGTCCGGATGACGTCGCGCAGATCGCGCTCGATCTGCTCTTGGACGAGGCTGTTCGGAACGGACAGCAGCGCGAAGCCCTCGGTGACCTTCAACGGTGTGACGAGCGACAACCAGGCTTTTTGCATCCTCGTGAGCGGCTGCGCGCCTTGGGATCCGGTCATGTCGTTCAGTTCGGTGACGACCTCGCCCCACACATCTATGAACGATTCCCGATCGCTCGGCATACGCCGTCCCCTCACTACGCTGTCCACAGTCTTCGGCGTAAAGCGTGCCACGAACGGCCTCATCGACGCGAACTTCTCCACACAGTTGTCCACATCTGTGGACAAAGCTGTTAACAAATCCCACGTGTGTAATTCTGGTGAGGCAGATCGAGCCTGGTGGGGAGCGGTTTGATTCGTGAGGCGGCTCTGAGTACTCTCGAAAGGTCGCCCAAGCACGCCCGCGGGTCATTCCTTCACGGAATGAGACTCGTCCCGGTGAGCTGGGCAGAGAGACCACCTGCAGTAACGACCCAAGGAGTACCCAGTGGCTAAGGGGAAGCGTACTTTCCAGCCGAACAACCGTCGTCGCGCTCGCGTGCACGGCTTCCGTCTGCGCATGCGTACCCGCGCCGGCCGCGCGATCGTGAACGGTCGCCGCTCCAAGGGCCGCGCCAAGCTGACCGCCTGATTCGGCGCGCCTCCGATCGCGTTGATCGGTGACTGCCGACTCCAGGCGGATCTCCACGAGATCCGACTTCACCCGCACACTGCAGTCCGGTGTGCGGGTTTCGGCGCGTGATCTGGTGATTCACGTGGCACCGGTCGGCACGCAGTGGCCGGACACCACCGGCCTGCGCGCCGACGTCGCACTGCGCGGCGGGCCCTGGCTGGGGCTGATCGTCTCGAAGAAGGTCGGCAACGCCGTGGTGCGACATCGAGTCGCCCGCAGGCTCCGTCATGCTTTCGCTCAGGTGCGGTCCGAGCTCGACAATCCCGAGACGTTCGTCGTCCTGAGGGCGTTCCCGTCGATCGCGACCCGATCGACCGAGGAGATCGCCGCCGCACTCCGAACCGGATTCGCTCATCCCAAGGCGAAGAAGGCGTTCGCACGGGCGGGTGCGCCGACATGATCTCCCGCCATGCCATCTATATGCTCCCCCGACGATCGTTGATCTTCGTGGTCGAGCTGTACCGGACATGGATCTCTCCCACCCGCATGCCGACGTGCCGTTTCGAGCCGACGTGCAGCGGGTACGCAGTCGAGGCGCTGACGAAGCACGGATTCCTCTGGGGTTCGGTGCTCTCGGTGTGGCGACTGCTCAAATGCGGACCCTGGCACAAGCCCGGTTACGACCCGGTGCCGGAGAACGGTCCCCTCCACGCTTTCCAACAGCGACGCCGCGGCGTCGTCATCAGATAGGGGTCAGTGAGCCGTGCTCAACTTCATCTACTACCCGGTGTCCTGGATCATGTGGGTCTGGCACTGGCTGTTCGACCACATCACGCCGAACACCCCGGGTGGAGACGGCGTCGCATGGGCGCTGTCCGTGGTCTTCCTCGTCTTCTCGCTGCGAGCGATTCTCTACAAGCCGTTCGTGAAGCAGATCCGGACCACCAAGCAGATGCAGGAAATCAATCCGCAGATGCAGGCGATCCGTAAGAAGTACGCCAACGACCGGGTCAAGATGACCGAGGAGATGCAGAAGCTCCAGAAGGAGCACGGGTTCAACCCGCTCCTCGGCTGTCTCCCCATGTTCATGCAGATCCCGGTCTTCATCGGCCTGTTCCACGTGCTGCGCTCGTTCAACCGAATGGGCGCGGGCACCGCGATGCCGTTCGGGTCGCCGAGTCACGCAATGACCGCCGAAGAGACTCGTTCGATCGGCAACTACGCGTTCAGCCCCGACCAGGTCGCGAACTTCCTTGACGCTCGCCTCTTCGGAGTTCCGCTGTCGTCGTACATCACCGAACCGGTCGAGCAGTTCAAGGCCTTCGTCGAGCCCGGCGGAACCATCGACTTCACCCGTCCGCAGATCGCGTTCGTCGTCGTCCCGCTGATGATCGTCGCCTCCATCGCGACGCACATGAACTCGCGCGCTTCGGTCGCGCGTCAGACGGCCGAGGCCGCTGACAACCCGCAGACGCGCATCATGAACAAGCTCGCGCTCTACGTCTTCCCCCTCGGCATCCTCGTGACCGGTCCGTTCTTCCCCGTCGCCATCCTCATCTACTGGGTGAGCAACAACCTCTGGACCTACGCGCAGCAGCACATCGTCTTCGGTCGCATCGCGAAGGAAGAGGAAGAGGCCAAGGCCGCGAAGGAGGAGCGGAACAAGGCGAACGCTCCGAAGCCGGGAACCAAGCCGACCGCCAAGACGAAGCACGTTGTGGACGAGACCGTCGAAGTGACGACCGACCTCACCAAGAAGGCCGATGCCCCCGCCGCGACGTCGAACAAGCCGTCACCCGGTCAGCGTCCCGCCGGCAAGCCCGGTGGAGCCAAGCAGTCGGGCAACAAGCGCTACAAGAAGACCAAGCAGGGTCGCAAGCGCTGAGCGCGCCCTCACGAACTTTTCCGAAGAAGATTAGAGGTACAACAATGACCGGTGACGCTGTGCAGGCGCCCGTCGAACCAGATGTGGACGTCGAGGAAGTCGACGAAGAAGACCGTTTGGTGGAGGAAGGTGAGATCGCCGGCGACTACCTTGAGCAACTGCTCGATGTCCTCGACTTCGACGGTGACATCGATCTGGACGTCGACGGAGACCGTGCGATCGTGAGCATCGACGGCGGCAAGGACCTGTCGAAGCTCGTCGGCCGCGATGGTGAGATCCTCGACGCTCTGCAGGAACTTACTCGACTCGCAGTCCAGCAGGCGACTGGCGACCGCAGTCGCCTGATGCTCGACATCAGCCGCTGGCGAGCAGATCGCCGTGACCGTCTGGCACGCCTGGGCACCGAGGTCGCCGAGCGGGTTCGCGACGCGGGCGGTCGGGAGTCGCTCGATCCGATGACCCCGTTTGAGCGCAAGATCGTGCACGACGCCGTGGCGGCGGTCGACGGTGTCTACAGTGAGAGCGAAGGGGCGGAGCCGAAGCGACGCGTCGTCGTCATCAAGGAGTGACTACTCCCCTCCCCCAGCGTGATTGAAGAGAAGTCCCGGCCGGGTGGCCGGGACT
>JASLJL010000494.1 GCA_030152405.1 Gordonia sp. (in: high G+C Gram-positive bacteria)
TGCGGCGGCCACAACCGCAGCGTCAACCGCAACCCCGGCGGCTGGGAGACGACCATCCTCACCACCGGTCCCTTCAAGGGGCGGGTCGGGTGGCGGCCCACCGGCTCGAACGAGCCGTGGCGAGTGAATCACTCGCTGCAGCCGGAGAAGCTGCTCCCCGCTCGTGCGACCGAGTCCGGGTCGGCCATCGAGAAGTGGCTGGCGTGCCGCATCCCCGCCCCGCCACCAGGCGTCGACGTGGTGCGCTTCCCCGCCTGAACCCGCTCAGGCGGGGCCACCACCATGCCCACGCCCTCCCTCAACCACCGAACTACCGAACCGCCCGACCGGTGGTTGAGCCGGGCCCGGAGCGTTAGCGGAGGGGCCGTGTCGAAACCACTCCCCAGCGAACGTCACCAGGTTTCGACACGACACCTCGCCTAGCGGCTCGGGGTCGGCCCAACCACCGAACTACCGAACCGCCCCACCGGTGGTTGAGCCGGGTCCGAAGCTCGAGCGGAGGGACCGTGCCGAACCACACCCGCAGGGGGTGTCGGTCAGTAGCCCTTCGACCGCATCGGGGCGGGGTTGCTCAGGCCGCTCACCGTCTGGGTGCCGGTGATGATCTCGGCGGGGTCGGCGTCCACCAGCGGAGTGAAGCGTTCGAGGCCGCCCCAGTCTCGGGCCCAGTTGTTGCGCATGTACGTGGGCACCAGCGTGTACGACAGCAGTGCCTCGGTGATGCCGAGCGGTCCGCCGTTGACGCCGTCCTGCCACGTCTGCGTGTTCTTCCGGGTGGCCTCCGCGTCGGGCATGATGCGCCAGTCCGGAAGCTCCAGGATTCCGTTGCGCACCGCCATCGGCCGCTGACACGGGAACACCAGACCGGGCATCCAGTCGATGAAGACGGGATCGGTGTGGCCGACGACGTCGTCCAGCGTCTGAAGCGTCGGGACGCGCGGCGGCGTGACGGCCACCCACTCCGCGGTCGCGGCGCTGTCGTCGACGACGTGCAGTCGCACCAGCGATGCACGCGGCGGAGCGTCCTTGAGCGGGAATCGCAGCGTCTTCCAGTTCGCCGACGTGGCGAACGCGTCCATCGGCACCGCGGGCGCACCGACCGGAATGACCCGGCCGTCGGCCTCGCGACGGGCGTACTCGAGGACCACTGTGCGGCCCTCGGTGAGGACACCGTGGTCGTCGAAGCCTGCGATCGATCCGGCCGCGGCCACGCTCACCAGCGGACGGTCCTCGGGTGCCGCACCGGCTTCGAAGCCGATGTCGTACCAGCCGGTCGTCAGCTCACTGACCTGCTTCGATCCGTAACTGCCGAGGACGGGCGTGGTCGCCGGGTCGAGACCGTACGGAAGCTTCACCTGTGCGGCGGCCGGCGGCGCCGGTGTCGCCTCCGATCCCGTCGGCGTCTCCGACTCGTCGACCTTCTCGCCACCCGCGGTCGGAGGCGCGACGGCGTCCTCCTCCTCGGTGTCGTCCTTCTTCTGGTCGAGCGGGTCGATGATGACCGTCGACGGCACACCCTCCGCGGTGAATCCGGTGTTCTGTGCGCCGAGTGCGGCCTTCGCCGTCGGCGCGGGCTTGCCGCCGACAGCGGCCGGTCGCAGCACCGCGCCGTTCGGGTCGGCCTCGACCATGACGTCGTTGGCCAGACCACACTCGTCGCCGACCAACGCGCGAGCGTTCGACTTGGCCCACGACCAACTGTCGCGCTGCACCCATGCGCCCTTCACGAACGACCCGAGCATGAACACGACCACGAGTGCCGCGATCACCGGAATCGGCGAGAACGTGAAGCGCATGAGACCGGACCGCTTGGCGCCTGTCCGGACCTCGTCGTCCACGTAGTCGTCGTGGAAGTGGAACCACAGCCCGATGCCGGCGACGACGAACGTCGCCGCCAACGTGAACCAGCTGAGCTTGACGCCTGCAATCGCGATCGGCTGATCCCACCACGGGATGCCGTACGAGCCGACGTACCACCACATGTTGCTGCCCGCAGTGGCCACCGCGGTCACCAGCAGGACTGCTGCGGCGAAGAACGTGCGATTGCGGCGCGACCGCAACAAAGCGGGCGACATCATCGCGGTGACACCCGCGACGATCACGGCGCCGATCGTCGCGTAGATGCCGAAGTGGTGCGTCCACTTGGTCGGAGTGAACGACATGAAGAACATCGTGCCGATCATGATGCCGATCAGGCGCCAGAACGGGGCCCTGGCGACGCCCGCGGGGTGGCGGGACGACACGAGACGGAAGATCGCGACGACCAACGCCAGGATCATCAGCAGGATGCCGAAACGACGTGGGAACGTGCCGTCGCCGGTGTTCAGCACCAGCCAGTAGTAGCGCTGAGGCTCCTGCCACCACTGTTCGGTGGGCCCGACGTCGGTCGCGACCTTGTTGCCCTCCAGCAGTGGGCCGAGAGCCTGCGAGTAGAAGATCATGAACATCACGGCTGATCCGGCGGCGGCGATCGGAGCGATCATCGGCAGCAGACCGTCGCGCTTGCGCCGGGCGACGATGCCCTTGACTATCGGACGCAGCCCAGCGATGAGGGCTGCCGCGGCCATGAGCCCGCCGGGTGCGAGTGCCAGCGTGAACGCTGCGGCTATCGTCGCGAAGGCGTACGGCAGCAGACGTCGCGTGGCGATCGCGCGTTCCACGCAGACCCAGGTCAGCAGGGCGCCCACCGCCTCCGCGGGCTCCGGACGGATGCCGTTGTTGTACGGCATCCAGATCGCGAGGAACAGCATGGCGCCCGCCCAGGAGGCGGCCGACGAGTTGCGTACCGCGCGGCCGAGGCGCGGAATGGCCTCGCGGCTGATGATCCACCAGCCGAGCAGACCCAGGAGCAGCGACGGTAGACGCAGCCACGGGGTGGCGACGCTGACATGCGTCATCCACGAGAGGACTTGGAAGTGCCAGCCGAACGGATCCTGCGGAACACCGAAGTATCGGAAGTAGTTGTCGGCGTACCCGGCTTCGCTGGTGATGCGGGCGACGGTGATGTTGTAGCCGTCGTCGGAGGTGTTGGAGCCGATCAGCCACCACAGGACGAGGACGGCGAACACTGCGACGTCCGGTCCGCGGATGGTGAACCATCCGGCGGGCAGGAAGCGCTTGTGGCCGCGGCCGTCGCGAGAGTCGAGGACCCCGAGGGCGATCAGCGACACCAGCGTCATCAGGATGCCGAAGACGATGCACGCGAGCTTGAGCGGGGTCGGCGAGTTGATGAACCGGGTGTCGACGGTCGCGTGCAGGTTCAACCCGTCACGGGGCGCGCTCGACGGCAGGTCGGAGAACACTCCGGTGATCTGCGGGCGCATGTCCGGGTCGGGCGTGGTGAACGCGGTGGTGTCGCTCGCCGGAACACCGGAGATGTCCGCAGTGACGCCGTCGCCGCTGCCGGTGAGGGTGAAGGCGCAGCCGGGAGTCCGCTGCGCCGACGCGCGGTCCACACTCAGCAGGACGACGTCCCGGACCACCATGTCGATGGTGTCGGGGGTGGCGCGCACGAACAGTCCACGAGCAGTCGCCTTGCGACCCTTGGTGGGGATCGTCGACATCAGGACACCGCCGTCGCGCGGCAACGACGCGGCCAGCGAGCAGGGCACGGACGCGGTCATGTCGATCGGCACGAACGACACCAGGGGCGCGGTCACATTCGTGATCGCGTCGTTCTGCGGCCACTGCAACTCGGCGGTCTTCTGGTCGATCGGCAGGATCGGCGTGAGGCACGCCATGAGGAAGCCGAGGAGACCGGCGACGGCGGCGACGATCTTCGCGAGCCGGTACTTGTCGGGTGTGCGGACCGCGGCGTCGGTGAGGGTGGGATCCGGTTCGGTCATGACTGAGGCTGCTCCAGGCGGATGGTTCCAGTGCGGTTCCAGCCCCACCGGGTGACCGGTGCGGTGTCGACACGCGCGACGGCGGCGTCAGGGGTGAGCGGGGTCAGCTTCTCGAGCGAGCCCCAGTCCTGATGCCAGTCGTCCTTCAGATAGGTGGGGATGGTCGCCTGCGTGGTGGTCGACTCGACGACGGCCAGCGGGCCACCGGCCTTGGCGGCCATCCACGTCCGCGACTGCGAGTTCGCGGTCACGAAATCGGGCTTGATCCGCCACTGCGGCACCTCGCTGACACCGTGAGTGACGGCCATCGGTCGCTGGCATGGGAACTGCGCGGCCGCGGAGAAGTCGATGAGCGTCGGATCGTCCGATCCGACCATCTCCTGCAGTGTGACGAGCTTCGGCGCGCGCGGAGGGGTGATCCCGATGAACTGCCAGACGCCGAGGTTCGTGTCGGCGAGATGCAGCCTCATCACGGTGGCCTCGCGCGGTACCGAGGTCATCGGGACGCGCAGGTTCCGCCACGGCCGATTCGGCATCACCGGACCCGGATCGATCGGTGTCACATCCGCGCCGACCTGCACGAACTCGCCGTCGGCTCCGGTCTTGCCGAACTGGGCGAAGACCACCTGGCCGGGCGTGCGGTGGTCGTCGGCGTCCAACGTGGTGACTGCGCCCGCGGTCGAGAACACGATGATCGGCGACGCGTCGCGCGCGGGGAGTCGGTACCACCCGGTGGTCAGGTACGCGTTCGCCTGGTAGCCGAAGCTGCCGAGCACCGGTGTCGTCTTCGGGTCCAGGCCGAACGGCAGTGCTGCGGTGGATCCGTTGACGGTGGTCGGGCCAACCCCGCCGTCGGTGCCCGCACCGAGCCCGCCGACGATGGCGAACGGCTTCGATGTGGAGCCGCCGACGTGCATCTGCCCGGCGCGTGCACTCGACGGGTCGGGCGTCAGGTCGCCGGGGATCCCGTCCGGGGTGAATCCGACGGGCTTGTCGCCGGTCAGCGCTTTGGTCGCGGACACTCCGCCTGCGGGGACGAGCGTCCCGTCGTTGGCGTCCGGCTCGGCGAGGACCTTGTCGGCCATCGCGCAGGTGCCGCCCGACAACGACTCGATGTTGTTGCTGAACACGGTCATCGCCGGGTCGCGGGTGACAACGGCCTTGCCGAACGCGGCGAGGGTGGCGACCACCATCAGGGTCGCGATCAGTGCCAGCGGCGTCGACGCGAGCGCGAGGCGACGTTTGTCGGCGGGTGAGTCGGGCTCTCCGGCGTCGTGGTGGGCGAGTCCGCGGTTCTGCACGTAGTCGACGCGCAGGTGCAGCCACAGTGCGACCGCGACCGCGACCATCGCGAGGAACAGCAGGACGGACGACGCCTGGATGTCGCGGAAGGCCGGCGGCATGTCGAACCAGACGATGCCGTAGCGGTACGCGTACGGCCAGGCGTTCTTGCCGGCAGCGGCGGCGGCCAGCGCGAACAGGAGTCCGACGGTCAGCACCGCGAGGTTGCGCGACGACCGTGCACCGGCCTGAGCGATCGCGCCGCACGCGATCGCCGACAACGCGGCGGCGAAGCCCGCGAAGACTCCGAAGTGGATCGTCCACTTCACCGGGGTCAGGAAGAGCAGCAGCAGGCTGACGCCGAACGAGCCGACCAGACGCCACGCAGGGCTGTACCGGACGCCGTCGATCGTCCGGCGGCGCAGCAGCACGATCGCGGTGATGATCGCCGCGACGAACATCAGGAGGACGGCGATGCGACGCGCGAGCGCACCGTCGGGGTTGGTGACGGTGAGGAAGAAGTAGCGGAGGAACTCCTGATGCCAGGGCACGATCGGGCCGGTCTGGTACTTGACCTTGACCGCTTCGAGAACCGTCATCAGAGTCTGGTCGCGGAACACGACGACGGCGACCACGGCGCCCGCGGCGGCGATCGGCGCCAACAGCGGGAGCAGGCCGTCGGTGCGGCGACGTTCGGTGAGGACGTGCAGGACCGGTCGGGCCGCGACGAGCAGGACGGCGACGCCGATCACGCCCTGGGGAGCCAGCGCGAGAGTGAACGCCGCGGTGGTCGCGGCGAGCGCGGCCGGAAGGAGCTGACGGCGGGTGATCGCGGCTTCGGCGGCCCACCAGGTGAGGAGCGAGCCGAGGACGATGATGCCCTCGGTGCGCAGTCCGGAACAGAACGGCAGCCAGAACGCGAGCAGCACCGACGCCGCCGTCGCGACGGCCCACCTGTTGCTCGCAAGCTTGTCGCCCAGGCGCGGCAGCACCACGCGCGACAGGACGAACCAGGTCGCCAGGCCCGCGACGAGCTGGGGGAGATGCATCCACACGATGCCCGTCGACACGTGCGACCACAGGGCGAGGAAGCTGTAGTACCAGTCGAACGGAGCCTCGGCGACGCCGTAGAAGCGGTAGTAGTTGGACATGTAGCCCGACGCGTCGGCCGCTCGCCCCATCGTCAGGATGTATCCGTCGTCCGGCGCTGCGGCTCCGAGGAACGTCCAGAGGACCATCACGCCGGTGACCAGCACGTCCGAGATCCGTGGCCGCAGCAGGCCGAGCCGCCGTCGACGTTCTGCCCGCGCGTCACCGATCGTCGAGAGCCGGTCGAGGCACCACAGCGCGAACAGTGCGACGACAGTGGCGAGCACGGCGATCACCATCGCGATCACCTTGAGCGCCGACGGGCTGCTCTCGTAGCGGTTGTCGACGTCGATCCGGGCGCGCAGCCCGTCTGCGGCGAGCTGCTTCACCTGCGGGGTGGTGAGCGTCGTGTAGAAGCCGTCGATCTGCGGACGCTTGGCGGCGTCGAGGATCTTGGCCGGGCCGAGCCCCTGGAACTGGGCGCCGGTCTGTGCGGCGGAGGAGAACACGTGCAGTGACGTGCACTTTCCGGCCGCGATGTCGGCGCGCGACGCGGTGCCCGCGATGTTGGCTCGCATCATGACGGTGACCGCGGTGTCGGACGCGGTGATCGTCAGCATCTTCTGTGAGGCGCCCGGAGCTTTCGCCGGCATCGTCGAGAGGACGGTCGAGCTGCCCGCGGGCAGTGCCGCCAACGCGGCGCACGGAATCGTGACGTCGACGGACTGCGCGGTCTGGGCGATCAGGGGCGCGACGACGGAGGGGTCGCCGGCGTCGAGCGACTGCCCCTGCGGCCAGCTCACCGACGCCGAGGTGACGGAGACCGGCAGCAGGGGAGTGAGGACTGCGGCGACGACGGCCACCAGTCCGGCGACCACGGCGAGGAGTTTCGCCGTCTTCGCAGGGAGCGGACTCGACGCGCGGTCGGCCGAGGGTTCGTCAGGACTGGCTGTCGACACGGGCACGACTGTTGAGATTAGTCGACTGGCGGCCGAACCGGCCAAACGAGACGAGGCGGTGCCGGTCGCGTCGACGGTATCGGGTCAGACCGCGAGGACCGGCGCGAAGCGGGCACCCGAGCGCGGTCGGGCCTTGCCCATCTGGCCCGAGTCGGCGAGGAATGCGACGAGGTCGGCGAGCGAATCGGCCGACGAACGCGGCACGTATCCGAGGTCGCGGCGCGCCTTGGAGATGTCGACGATCGGCTGCGCGATGAGGGCCGCGATCGACGCCCGTGAGACGAGGTCGGAACCGAACAGCTGGCTGATCGGCTCCGCGACGGGAACGATCGCCTTGATCACCGACAGCGGGATCGGGGCGAGCGCGCGGAACCGGCCGCAGAGGCCGGCGACGTCGCGCATCGCCTGGAACAGTCGCACCTGCTCGCCGCCGAGCAGATAGTTCTCGCCGGTCACGCCGTGCTCGGCGGCCAAGGTGAGACCGATCGCGACGTCGCGGACGTCGACGAGGTCGAACGTGCCGTCCGGGAACAGCGGAACCTTGCCCTGCGCGGCGTCGCGCAGCATGCCGTTGATGCGCGACAGCCCGTGGTCGACGGCGCCGTAGACGCCGGTGGGATTGCAGATGACGGCGTCGAGGCCGTCGGCGATCACCTTGCGGAGCTCCTGCTCGCCTGCCCACTTCGAGCGGTCGTAGACGGGGAGCTTCGAATCCTCGGACCGGGGCGAGGTCTCGTCGACGACGCCGTTGTCGGTGTACTGGTCGAAGGAGTGGATCGAGCTGCAATGGACGAAGCGTCGGACACCCGCGGCGAGCGCGGCGCGGGCGGTCGAGGCGACGCCCTCGGTGTTGACGCGCCAGGCCAGCTCGTCCTTTTGCTTGAGCGTGATCATCGCGACGAGGTGATACACGGTGTCGACGCCGTCGAACGCCGCCTGCAGGGCCGCCTGGTCGAAGATGTCGGCCGCCAGCCAGGTGACCTGGGAGTGGCCGATCGCGTGCGCGGGCGACACCCGGTCGATGGCCAGGACATCGTGTCCGTCGGCGACGAGCTGGTTGACCAGGTTGGTTCCGACGAAACCTGCGGCTCCGGTGACGGCGACCTTCATATGAATCCTCATTGTTCGACGTGCGATAAACTAGAACATGTTCTAATTCGGCTCGGCTCAGCATAGGACACCGATCTGGGCCTGCCAACCCCGAGAAGACCGTCCGGCACGATCCGGCGGAGCGACAAAGGAGGCCGACGATGTCGGTGAGAGGTCTCAACCACGCCGTGCTGTTCGTCGCGGACGTGCCCCGCAGCGTGGACTTCTACACGTCGGTTCTGGGCTTCGTGAAACTTCCGGTCGAGTTCCCCGGCGGCGCGTTCCTGCGCGGTGCGAACTCGGCGAACGACCACGATCTGGGCCTGTTCCAGGCCCGGTCCGATCGGCCGGCGACCGGCACTGTCGGTCTGTATCACCTCGCGTGGGAGGTGGAGACCCTCGCCGATCTCGCCGCGGTCCGCGGGAGGATGATCGCCGCAGACGCGATGACCGGAGCGTCGAATCATGCGGCGACGAAAGCCGTCTACGGCCGCGACCCGGACGGCATCGAGTTCGAGGTCACCTGGCTGGTGCCCGACGCGCACGTGCGCGAGGAGCTGTATCCCGGCGTCCCGCCGACCCGGCCGCTCGATCTGGACGCGGAGATAGAGCGCTACGGCGCGGACACTCCCGGCGGCCCAAGGACCGATCTGTCGATCTACCGCTGACGCTCCCGGCGGTCCACGCGCTGACTTCGTCCGTCGTGCGGTGATTGAGCCGTGACGGAGCGCCAGCGGAGTCGCGTGTCGAAATCCGGTGACGTCGCTGGGACTTCGCGTCAGCCGATCGCCGCGGGAACTCACACCGAGGGGAACTCGCTCAGTGCGCTAGCGGCGGATTGGCGCGGGGCTCCACAGACCGCTGCGAGTGGCGGTGCTGTAGTCGATCGTCGCCGGGGTAGCACCGTCGTACGCCGTGTACCTCTCGAGTGCTCCCCAGTCGCGGCCGATGTCGCCCTTGAGGTAGGTCGCGACCGTCTCGGCCTCCTGCGACACCTCGATCCACCCGAGCGGGCCGCCACCGAGAGCGCTCTGCCAGGTGCTGACCGCAGCGGACAGGTCGGCGCCCGGCTTCACCCGCCACTTGGGGATCTCGCTGACGCCCGCGTGGAAGTTGTACGGCCGCTGGCACGGGAACACCAGGCCCGACGTCCAGTCGACGTGGACCGGATCGGAGTTGCCGACGGTCTCCTGCAGCGTCGTCATCTCGGGCAGACGCGGGGGCGTGACCACGATGAACCGATCGTCCGACAGGTTCGAGTCGTTCGCCACGATGCGGACCGCGGTGATGTCCGACGGCAGGGACGGCGTGTCGATGCGGACATTCCGCCACGACGGCCGAGGCCCGGGGTCGATCATCGTCATGTCGCTCGACGGGGTGAGGTCCTCGTCGCGCGTGGACGGCGTGACAGTGTCTGTCG
>JASLJL010000524.1 GCA_030152405.1 Gordonia sp. (in: high G+C Gram-positive bacteria)
GGGCCCGGGGGAATCGGGTCGTCGAGGCATTCGGTGACGAGTGCGGTCACCTCGTCGAGGACGTCGTCGACCGAGAGCGCCTGGCCGGTCTCCTTGGCGATGGACGTGACGCCCGCGTCGGGGATGCCGCACGGGACGATCGCGTCGAACACGGTCATGTCGGGATCGACGTTGAGCGCGAAGCCGTGCAGCGTGACGCCCTTGGCGACGCGGATGCCGATCTGGCCGAGTTTGCGGTCGCCCTTCTCGTCGTCGATCCAGACGCCGGACCGGCCGTCGACGCGTCCGGTGACGAGACCTCGGGCATTGCACAGCCGGATGAGAGCCTCTTCGATGCGGCGGACGTAGTCGACCACGTCGACGGGCTCGGCGAGCAGGACGATGGGGTAGCCGACGAGCTGCCCGGGGCCGTGCCAGGTGATGCGTCCGCCGCGGTCGACGTCGATCACGAGCGCGCCGTTGGACGGGCGGTCGGAGTCCTGTGTGCGGCGACCGGCGGTGTACACGGACGGATGCTCGAGAAGGAGCATCACGTCGTGGTCGAGCTCGCCGGATGCGCGCTTCTCGGCGAGCTCGTGCTGCATCTGGTACGCGTCCTGGTAGTCGACCGTTCCGAGTCGGCGGACTTCGATCGGGTCACTGCTCAGGCGGGCGGATCCGTTACGCACAGCGGCACTCCAAAGAACACATCGGTCTGATGGGGGTGACATCGCGGAGAGACACAACGATTGTCAACGCGCGATGGGGCGGAAACATTCCGCCGAGGAAAGACGAGCGCCGTCCGCAGCGACCGGGATGGTCGCCGCGGACGGCGGTCATGCGGGATGGGTACGTGTCACAGTCCCAGATCGCCGGCGAACTCTCCGGCTTCCAAGCGCTTGCGGACGGTCGTGACGAAACGACCGGCGTCGGCTCCGTCGATCAGGCGGTGATCGTAGGTCAGCGGCAGGTAGGCGACCGACCGGGAGGCGATCGACTCGGTGCCGTCGTCCGCGGTGAGGACCACGGGACGCTTGACGATCGCGCCGGTACCCAGCATCGCCGCCTGCGGCGGGACGAGGATCGGCGTGTCGAAGAGAGCGCCCTGGCTGCCGATGTTCGTGATCGTGAACGTGCCGCCCGCGAGCTCATCGGGCTTGAGTCCACCGTTGCGGGCGCGGTCGGCGATGTCGGCGATCGCACGAGCGAGTCCGGCCAGCGACAGGTCGTCGGCGTTGTGGATCACCGGCGAGAGCAGTCCCTGCGGCGTGTCGACGGCGATGCCGAGATGCACGTTCGCGTGGTACGTGATCGCCTTGGCCTCTTCGTTGATCGACGCGTTGACGTTCGGGTGAGCCTTGAGCGCCTCGACGACGGCCTTCGCGAAGAAGGGCAGGAACGTGAGGTTGACGCCCTCCGCGGCCGAGAAGCTCGCCTTGGCGGCCTTGCGCAGCGTTGCGACTCTGGTCATGTCGACTTCGTGCACCTGGGTGAGCTGGGCGCTCGACTGCAGGGACTCGCGGGTCTTCGCGGCCGTGATCTGACGGATGCGGTTGATCTTCTGCGTCGTGCCGCGGAGAGCTGCGAGCTCCGGGCTCGCCGAGGCGACCGCCGGGGCGGCCGCGGGCGCCGAAGCGGCGGCGGGTGCGGCCGGCGCCGCCTGCGCGGGAGCCTTCTTGGCCTCGGCTGCGGCGAGCACGTCCTGCTTGCGGATGCGTCCCCCGACGCCGGTGCCCGTCAGCGACGCGAGGTCGATGTCGTTCTCGGCGGCGAGCTTGCGGACCAGCGGAGTCACGTAGGGAGTCGACTCGAGGGTCTCCGACTCGGCTGCCGGTGCGGCGGGCTTCGGGGCGGCGGGCGCCGGTGTGGCGGGCTTCGCGGCAGCGGGCTCGGCGGGAGCAGGCTCCGGCGTGGCGGGCGCCGGAGGCGGCGTGGGCTCCGGAGCAGCCGGCGCCGGTGCGGCGGCGGCAGGAGCGGCTTCGGCCGGCGCCGCGTTCGCGTCACCGATCACGGCCAGTCGGCCGCCGACCTCCACGACGTCGTCGGTGTCGGCGACGATCTCCAGCAGGACGCCCGCCACGGGCGACGGGATCTCGGTGTCGACCTTGTCGGTGGAGACCTCGACGAGCGGCTCGTAGACCTCGACGGTGTCGACGACTGCCTTGAGCCAGTTCGTGACCGTTCCCTCGGTGACCGACTCGCCGAGCTCGGGCATCGTCACGTCGGTGCCCGACGCGCCGCCCGCGGGTGCGGCGGCCGGAGCGGCTGCGGCGGCGGGCTCCTCGGCGGCCGGAGTCGGCTCGGGCTCGGGTGTCGCCTCCGGTTCGGGAGCAGCGGGAGCCGGAGCCTCGTCAGCGGGGGCGTCTTCGCCCGCCTCGCCGATGAGTCCGAGCTGGCCGCCGACCTCGACGACGTCGTCCTCGTGGGCGACGATCTTCGTCAGCACGCCCGCGACCGGCGACGGGATCTCGGTGTCGACCTTGTCGGTCGAGACTTCGAGCAGGGGCTCGTCGACTTCGACGGTGTCGCCTTCCTGCTTCAGCCATTGGGTGACGGTTCCCTCGGTGACGCTCTCACCCAGGGCGGGCATCTCAACAGAGAAGGCCATTGCGTGTGACTCCCTAACTCGTGAACTTGTGCCGTTCGGTCAAGCCGATTCGCGGGTGCTTGTCGCGTGTGCAGTGGTGCGCTCACGCGTAGTGCAGACGGTGGATCGACCGACTCCCGGATTCACAGTACCCGCATCCCGCGAACCGCTCAGGGGAGTCCGTCAGTTACCCGCTGGTAGCGGATTCGTCGGTCCCTCAGCCGTTCTCGACGACGTCTTCGAGGAGGGCGATCAGAGTGCGAACGGGGACTCCCGTCCCGCCCTTCGTCGTGTATCCCCACGGGCCCGACGTGTTGAATGCGGGGCCGGCCACGTCGACGTGCGCCCACCCGACTCCGTCGCGGACGAACTCCTTGAGGAAGATCGCCGCCGACAGCATCCCGCCCCAGCGATGATTGGTGACGTTCGCGAGATCGGCGACGCGAGAGTCGAGATCGCTGCGCAGCTCGGACGGCATCGGCATCGGCCAGCCGTTCTCGCCGACGCCCTGGGAGATCGCGGCCACGCGGTCGCGGAACTCGTCGGTGCCGAGCACACCCGGAGTCCGGTTGCCCAGTGCCACCATCTGCGCACCGGTCAAGGTCGCGGTGTCGATCAGATAGTCGGGGTCGTCCTCGCACGCACGGACGATCGCGTCGGCGAGGATCAGCCGGCCCTCGGCGTCGGTGTTGAGGACCTCGACGGTGGTCCCGCCGTACTGCGTCAGGACGTCGCCGGGTCGCTGAGCCGTGCCCGAGGGCATGTTCTCGGCCATCGGCACGGTCGCGATCACGGTGACGTTCACGTCGAGCTTGGCCGCGGCGATCGCAGTCGCGACCACGGCGGCCGCGCCGCCCATGTCGGAGGTCATGTGATCCATGCCCGCTGCGGGCTTGATCGAGATGCCGCCGGTGTCGAAGGTGATGCCCTTGCCGACCAGTGCGACCGTGCGCTCGGACCCCTTGGCCTCGTGGATGAGTCGGACCAGCCGCGGCGGACGCGAACTGCCCTTGCCGACGCCGATGATTCCGCCGTAACCGGCCTTCTCCAGCTCCACGTCGTCGAGGATCTCGACGCGCAGTCCGGCCTGGCTGCCCAGCACCCGGGCGCGCTCGGCGAACTCGGCGGGGAAGAGGTGACTCGGCGGGGTGTTGACGAAGTCGCGGGCCAGTGCGACCGCGTCCGCGACGATCAGCGCGTGGTCGAGCGTCGCGCGATTCTCCTTCGTCTTCGCCGCCAGCAGTCGGACCTGAGACGGCGCGTTCTTCGAGGGCGCCGACTTCTCCGAACGGAACTCGTCGAACCGGTAGGCGCCGAGGTAGAAGCCCTCGGCAGCGGGGCCGACCCCGGCCTCCGACAGGGTGCTGACGACGCGGTCGTGGCCGTCGAGCTTGCGGATCGACTCGCCGGCGGCGCGGCGCACGGCGTCGGCGTCACGGGTGTCGGTGTCCGCTCCGAGGCCGACGGTCTGGATGAGATGCACCGGCAGGGACTCGGGCGCCGGGAAGCTGAGGATCTCACCGCTGCGGCCGGTCCCTCCGAGGGCGGCGACACTCGCCGCGACGGCCTCCGCGGTCGCATCGTCGAAGAGGTCCTCTCCGATGAGGAACGTCGGCGTGCCC
>JASLJL010000534.1 GCA_030152405.1 Gordonia sp. (in: high G+C Gram-positive bacteria)
CGATGCGCTCGCACTTCCGGATGACGACGGCGATGCTCATGGAGGTGATGGAACGGCCCGGCGACTGCTTCGCCGCAGTCCGTCACCTGCTTGAGGAGAACCACGAGCCGCGCAACCGGCAGCTGCGTCACATCCGGCACACGATCGCCCTCTACCGCGACCTGTGCGAGACGGGCATCGTCACGAGACTCGACACGCCCGCGCCCGACGGCAAGAAGGTGGAGCTCTCCGTCGACCTGCCGGAGAACTTCGCGCTCACCAATCCCCTGTCGGCGTTCGCGGTCGCCGCGTTCGAACTCCTCGACAAGGAGTCGTCGACGTACGCACTGGACGTCGTGTCGGTGATCGAGAGCATTCTCGACGATCCGCGACCGGTCTTGATCGCGCAGCGCAAAGCGGCGCGCGACGCCGCGATCGCTGAGATGAAGGCCGACGGCATCGAGTACGAAGAGCGCATGGAGCGTCTCGAGGAGATCACGTGGCCGCAGCCGCTGCTCGAGGAGATCAGCTTCGCGTTCGAGGTGTACCGCCGTGGGCACCCGTGGCTGGCCGGTTCGACGCCGTCGTGCAAGTCGGTGCTGCGTCTCATGCGCGAACGGTCGATGACGTTCGCCGAACTGGTGTCGCAGTTCGGACTGGCCCGCAGCGAGGGTGTCGTGCTGCGGTATCTCACCGACTGCTACCGGGCGCTGTCGAACGGCCTGCCGATGTCGGCGGTCACCGACGAGATCGAAGACCTCACCGACGAGTTGGGCGAGCTGATCCGCGGTGTCGACTCGAGTCTGCTCGACGAGTGGGCGGAACTGACCGGCCAGTCGACGGGCTGACCGCGTCGTCAGTTCTCAGCGGACGGCGCCGACCGGCACCGTGACGTCGCCGCTCGCCGCGACGAGTTCGGTCATGTCCGCCGCCAGCGCCGCGTACGACTCAGCGCGTCCCGACGACTGCCGGAACACCAAGCCGATGCGGCGACCGGGCCGCGGTCGGGTGAACTCGGCGACGGCGAGCGCCCCCGCGGCCGTCTCTACGGCGACCGACGTCTTCGGGATCAGCGTGACGCCGAGGCCGCCTTCCACACACTGCACCGCAGTGGTGAGCGACGCCGCTCGCGTCTGCTGCAGGTCCGGTCGGACGCCTGCGCTCTGGCACACGTCGATCACCTGATCGCGCATGCAGTGCCCCTCGTCGAGCAGCAGAAGCGGCAGGTCCGCCAGCAGCGTCGGCGACAGCCGTTTCCGTCCGGCCAGCGGGTGCCCGACCGGCAGTGCCAGGAGGAAGTCCTCGTCGTACATGGTGATCTCGCCGAGTCCGGCCACCCCCGACGGCAATGCGAGGACAGCGGCGTCGAGTGTGCCGTCACGCAATTGCCCGATGAGGCGTTCGGTCTGGTCCTCAATCACCATGAGATCGAGCGTCGGTCGGCGCTCAGCCAATCCGCGCAGTACTCGCGGGAGGATGTACGGCGCGATCGTCGGGATGAATCCGAGACGCAGACGGCCGACCAGCGGGTCCAGATCGCCCGCCGCGTCGAGGAGGAAGTCGTCGACCGCGTCGCACGCCGCGATGGCTCCGGGCAGCAGTCGGGTGCCTTCCGGCGTGAGCATCACTCGGCGCGTCGTCCGTTCCACCAGCTGCAGTCCGAGACCTGACTCCAGCCCGGCCAGAGCCTGCGACAGGGAGGGCTGGCTCACGCCGAGATCGCTTGCCGCCGTTCCGAAGTGCAGTTTCTTGGCCACCGCGACGAAGGCGCGGAGCCCGCCGATCGACGGTTGATAGCTTTGATTGACCATGCCTATCAGTATAGTGCCTACGATCACGTTTACTTTCTAACCACGACCGGGCAGACTGGAGTCACGCGGCGACGGGCAACCCCCGCGAACCGCACGAACGATTCTCATCGCACCCCGCTTGAACAGAAATAGGAGTACGTGTCATGGCATTGCTGACCATCGGCGACCAGTTCCCGGCCTACAACCTGACCGCAGTCATCGGCGGCGACCTCTCGAAGGTCGACGCGCAGCAGCCCGACGACTACTTCACCACCGTCACCTCCGACGACTACGCGGGCAAGTGGCGCGTCGTGTTCTTCTGGCCGAAGGACTTCACCTTCGTCTGCCCCACCGAGATCGCCGCCTTCGGCAAGCTCAACGACGAGTTCGCGGACCGCGACACCCAGGTCCTCGGCGCCTCGGTCGACAACGAGTTCGTCCACTTCCAGTGGCGTGCACAGCACGAGGACCTCAAGACCCTTCCCTTCCCGATGCTCTCGGACCTCAAGCGTGAGCTCACCGAGGCCGCAGGCGTCCTGAACGCCGACGGCGTCGCCGATCGTGCGACCTTCATCGTCGACCCGAACAACGAGGTCCAGTTCGTCTCCGTGACCGCGGGTTCGGTCGGCCGCAACGTCGACGAGGTCCTCCGTGTCCTCGACGCCCTGCAGTCGGACGAGCTGTGCGCCTGCAACTGGAAGAAGGGTGATCCCACCATCAACGCCGGCGAACTGATGACCGCCTGATGAGCATCGACAATCTGAAGAGCGCACTCCCCGAGTTCGCCAAAGATCTCAAGCTCAACCTCGGCTCGATCAGCCGCACCACGGTGCTGACCGAGGAGCAGTTGTGGGGAACCCTGCTGGCCACCGCCGCAGCCACCCGCAATGCGACCGTCCTCAAGGAGATCTCCGACGAGGCCGCCGACACCCTCTCCGCGGAGGCGTACAACGCCGCCCTCGGCGCGGCGTCGATCATGGGCATGAACAACGTGTTCTACCGCGGTCGCGGGTTCCTCGGCGGCAAGTACGACGACCTGCGCCCCGGACTGCGGATGAACATCATCGGCAACCCCGGCGTCGACAAGTCGACGTTCGAGCTGTGGTCGCTGGCCGTCTCTGCGATCAACGGCTGTGAGCACTGCGTCGGCGCACACGAGAACGTCGTCCGTGAGGCGGGCGTCGAACGCGAGGCCGTCCTCGAAGCGCTCAAGGTCGCGTCGATCGTGGCGGGCGTCGGCCAGGCGATCTGCATCGCCGAGACTCTCGCATAACGCTGCAGTCAGCTGCACACACCGGTGCTCCGTCGATCAGTCGACGGGGCACCGGTGTTTTGTCGGTCGCGTGTCCATCAGTCGCGATCTGCGCGGCGCTCGCCTCCCGCGCCGTACCAGTCCGCGATGTCTGCCGAGCTCGCCCAGCGGGTGAAAGTCGGCGATTGCGGCCATCCGTCGGGGACGTCCTGCCACTGCTCCTGCCTCCCATACGGCAGCAGGTCGAGCAACCCGAACAGCGACGAGATCTGTTCGACGCCACGGCTGAACGTCTGCCACTGATGGAACACTCGATCTCCGTCGCGGACGAAGGTGTTGAGGGCGAAGCCTCCACCCGGCGGTGCACCGACGTCTGCGCCGAAGTCCGTCCCCGCGCACGAGTACCAGGGCATCCGATTGCCCGTCGCCTCTTTGTAGGCGACGAGCTCGTCGATCGGTCCGTTGCTCACGATGACGAACCGCGCGTCGTACGCGTCCAGTCCTTCCAGGCGGACGAACTGCGAGGTGAATCCGGTGCACCCGGAGCACTGCCACTGTGCACCGTCGGCCCACATGTGGTTGTAGACGACCAATTGAGTGCGCCCGTCGAAGACGTCGGCGAGAGTTACCGACGTGCCGTCCTCGCCGGTGAGCACGTACGCGGGGAGTTCGACGACCGGCATGTGTCTGCGTTGTGCTGCGATGGCGTCGAGTTCCCTGGTGGCA
>JASLJL010000041.1 GCA_030152405.1 Gordonia sp. (in: high G+C Gram-positive bacteria)
TCGTCGGCGCGGACGCCGTGCAGGCCGCGCATGGTCCACACCTGAGCCATCGCGGGCGGGGCGACGATGCCGTCGTGACCTGCCGCGCGGGCCGCGTCGGCGTCGACGTAGATCGGATTGTCGTCGCCCATAGCCTCGACCCAGTTGTGGATCATCGGCTGGTTGATCGGATCGCGGCCTTTCTTCGGGGCACTCGCGCCCTTGGCCTTGATCGCATCCGCTGCGGCGCGGATCTCGTCGTGCGTCATCGTCATCGCTTCACCCTCGGCAGACCGAGACCGGCGGTGCCGATCATGTCTCGCATCACTTCGTTGACACCGCCGCCGAACGTGATCACAGCGTTGCGCTTGGCCGTCATGTCGAGCCAGTCGACGAGATCGGTCGTCGCCTCGTCGGCGAAGTCGCCATACCGGCCGACGATCTCGTCGGCCATCCGGTGAATCGTCTGCACACGTTCGGTGGCGAACACCTTGGTCGCCGCGGCCGACGCCATCGAGATCTCGCCGCTCGACGCGACCTGCCAGTTGAGCAGCTCGTTCAGACGCTCGTAGGCGCCGATCGTCGCGAGCGTGCGTCGGACGTCGTCTCGGTTGCTGACGGGCTCGCCGTCGACCTGCGCGGTCGCGGCCCAGTCGCGGACCTTGTCGGCGACGCCGCCGATGCGACCCGACGGGCCGAGCATGACGCGCTCGTGGTTCAGCTGGGTGGTGATCAGCTTCCAGCCGTCACCCTCCTCGCCGACGCGCATCGAGACGGGCACCTTCACATCGCCGTAGTACGTCGCGTTCACGTGATGCGCGCCGTCGGCGGTGATGATCGGGGTCCACGTGAAACCGGGATCACGTGTGTCCAGGATCAGGATCGTGATGCCCTTGTGTTTGGGGGCGTCCTGATCGGTCCGGCAGGCGAGCCAGATGTAGTCGGCGTCGTGTCCGCCGGTGGTGAAGATCTTCTGGCCGTTGACGATGTAGTTCTCGCCGGTCTCGTCCAGCGTCGCCTTCGTGGTCAGCGACGCGAGGTCGGTGCCGGCGTCGGGTTCGGTGTAACCGATCGCGAAGTGCACGTCGCCCGCGAGGATGCGCGGGAGGAACAGGTCCTTCTGTTCCTGAGTGCCGTACTTCTGCAGGGTCGGCCCCACGGTCTGCAGGGTGACCGACGGCAGCGGAACGTCGGCGCGAACGGCCTCGTTGGTGAAGATCTGCTGCTCGATCTCACCGAAGCCCTTGCCGCCGAACTCCGCGGGCCAGCCGACGCCGAGCCAGCCGTCGGCGCCCATCTGCTTGATCACCTTGCGGTACGCGGGACCGTGACGCTCCACGCGCATGGTGCGCGCATCGTCGTCGGAGATCAGAGTGGAGAAGTACGTGCGCAGTTCGTCTCGGAGTGCGAGCTGAGCTTCGGTGTACGCGATGAACATGCCGTCGCCGGCGTCGGCCCCGGTGTGCGAGCCCGCCGGGTCGGTGTCGGCGAGGACCGCGAGGGTGCGATCGACGCCGCCGACGAGGCGTCCCAGATCCTTGGCGATGGAGAAGTAGCGGTGCAGCGGGTAGGTGACGTCCACGCCGATCCCGCCGTGCAGGTGCGTCATGGTCCGCATCGTGGCCGGGACCTCGGACGCGATCCAGTACATCGCCGTGGCGAGGTCGCCCTGTGCGTCGCGGGCCTGCGACAGCTCCCACGCGGCAGCGGTGCTGACCAGCCCGAGGGTCGCGGAGATGACGTAGACGTCGGCGAGCTGCTGCCCGACCGCTTGGAACGTGGCGATCGGCTTGCCGAACTGGTGCCGAGTCGACACGTGCTCGGCCGTGCGCGCGATCGCGCCTACGAGCAGTCCGTCGGCGTACGCGGCGAGCAGCGCTCGGTACACGTCGACGAGTTGCTGCGGATCGTCGGAGACCACTCGGTCGGCGCGCGCGTCCTCGAACCGGACCGTGTACTCGCCCCAGCCGGACGACGTGGTGGTCCGCGTGACGGTGACTCCGTCGGCTGCCGGGTCGACGACGGCGACGCCGCCCGCGGCGGCGACGATCAGCGCGGTGGCCCCGTCGGCGTGCAGGACGCCAGTCTTGACGCCGGACAGCACACCGTCGACGAGCGTCGTCGACAACTCCTCACCGAGAGCTCGACCCTGCTCACCGACCGCGACCGCGAACCGGCCCTCCGGATCGGTCGACGCTCCGACCAGACCGGCGGCGAGAGTGCCGATCAGCGGAGTGACGACGGCGTCGCGACCGGCACGCACCACGAGCGGACGGAGCGCGTCGACGCCGAGGTCGTCACCGCCGAACTCCTCGCTGAGCGGCATCGCGGTGACGCCGGCATCGACGAAACCGCGCCATGCCGCAGCGTCGAAACCGTTGTCGGCGAAATTTGTCTCCCAGTCCGGCTGCAGGCGCTTGACGACGTCGTCGGCGACGTCGGAGACGGCTGCTGCCGCAGGGTCCAGGGTGAAGTCCACCCGGTACCTCCCGAAGGTAAATTAGAACGTGTTCCATTTGTAGCAGATCACGGAGTGCTCTACCTAGCACTTGCTTGGTTGAAGCGGCGGTCAGCCTCGAGGCAGGCCGAGAATGCGCTCGGCGGCGGCGTTCTTGAGGATCTGCGTGGTGCCGCCGGCGATCGACAGGCAGCGGTTGAGCAACAGCAGTTCGGTGGCCGACGAGCTCGAGAGCCCGTCGACACCGAGCAGGTCAGTCGCGAACTCCGGCACCGACTGCCGGTGGACGACACCGATCAGCTTCCGGACGCTCGACGTGGCGCCCGGATCGGTGCCCGACAGCCGCTGGACCACCGACCGCGCGTCGAGGACCCGTCCGATGTGCGCGTCGGCGACGATCCGGCCGAGCTCCCGCGACTGCTCGACGCTCAGCTCGACACCGTCGAGCTGCCGGAGCAGCGCGTCGACCTCCTTGCCGAGGCCCGACCCGCCCATCGCGACCCGCTCGTTGGCGAGCGTGGTGCGCGCGAGCCGCCAGCCGCCGTTCACCGGGCCGACGACCATCTCGTCCGGAACGAACACGTCGTCCAGGAACACCTCGTTGAACATCGCGCGGCCGGTGAGCTCGCGCAGCGGACGAATGTCGATGCCTGCCGCTGCCATGTCGACGAGGAAGTAGGTGATGCCCTTGTGCTTCGGGGCGTCGGCGTCGGTGCGCGCGAGGCACACGGCCCACTGCGACATGTGCGCCTCGGACGTCCAGATCTTCTGACCGGTCAGCCGCCATCCGCCGTCGACCCGGACGGCCTTCGTCCGCAGCGACGCGAGGTCCGACCCGGCCTCCGGCTCGCTGAAGAGCTGGCACCAGCGGATGTCGCCCGCAAGGGTGGGCGCGACGAACTTCTCGCGCTGCGCGTCGGTGCCGTGTTCGAGGATCGTCGGCAGCGCCCATCCCGCGATCACGAGGTCCGGTCGGACGACGCCCACGCGGTCGAGTTCGGCGTCGATCAGGAGTTGGAGCGCGGGATCGGCTCCGAGGCCGTACGGCGCGGGCCAGTGCGGAGCGAGCAGACCGGTGCGAGCCAGGGCCGCTCGGCGCTCCGATTCGGGTGCGGCGGCCACCTCGTCGGCCGCCGCCGCGATGGCGGGCCGACGATCGGCGACCGACGCCAGATCGAGGGAGAACTCTCGTCGTGATCCGTCCCGACCGAGCCCCGCCAGCTCGAGTCGAGCCTGTGACCCCTGCCCGAGGAGCATGCGTGTCGCGAGCGCAGACCGCAGGTACAGGTGCGCATCGTGCTCGAAGGTGAATCCGATGCCGCCGAGAATCTGGATCGCGTCCTTCGCGTTCGCCGGGGCGAGATCGGCGACCAACACCGTCGCGGCCACGCGACTCAGCGCCGACTGCGCGCGATCTCCGTCGTCGATCGCCGCCGCGAGGTCCCAGGCCGCCGCGGTCAGCTGCTCGCTGCGGCACAGCATGTCGGCACAGATCTGCTTGACGGCCTGGAAGGAACCGATCGCGGCGCCGAACTGAGTGCGCACCTTCGCATACTCGACGGCCACATCGAGCACGTGGCGGGCGACGCCCGACTGGTACGCGGTGAAGCCGAGGACGAGCAGATCGACGAGGAGCTCTGCGTCGTCGATCCGAGTGAGCGCGGCATCGTCCAGACCCGACAGT
>JASLJL010000096.1 GCA_030152405.1 Gordonia sp. (in: high G+C Gram-positive bacteria)
GCGCCCGAAACCGCTCGGCGCGCACCTGTGGACGGCCAGATCCGGGGTCCACAGATTCACCTGCGGCGATGCACGCCGCGGAGTGTCAGGAGCCGAACGCCGCCTTCGACGCCGCGTCGAAGAGCGATGTCGTGGCCGCCATCTCCTCCGGTGAGAGGACCGCGGCCGGGTATCGGTTCTGCACGTAGAGCCGGACACTCCCCTGCTGCCGCACGATCTCGTAGACGTGGGCGTACGCGGTCCCGTTCGACGCGAGGTCGCGCCTGGTGATCAGCGGGTCGGCATGGGGATCCTGCACGCTGGAGGAGACCGTGGTGCCGACGGTCCCGCCCAGCCGGAACGTGGAGCACAGGCGAGCGACGAAGTCGTCCCGACTGTCGGACGCGCGCGTCAGCAGGACGGTGAGCGTCCCACCGGCGGCGCCGCCCGGCCCGACCACCGCGTGCGCTCCGGCGACGTCGACCGGTGCGGGCGTGCAGTCCTCGGGATCGTTCGACGATCGCAAGGGGCGGAAGGTCACGTCGGCGACCGCACCGGGCAGCGCGCTCGCGGGCACCGGCGTTCCGGGCCCGTACGGGAACGACTCCGCGTGCACGACGCGATCACTCAGATCGGGTGCCCGCTCGGGATCGCCGTCGACCGTGCAGGCCGTCACCGCGGCCAGAACCGCCGCCGCGACGACAACACACTTCACTCCAGTCACAACACGCACAACCACCACTGTGCCACGTGCACACCTGCCGGGGAATGAGCGAGCGGCAAACCGTGTTGAAGCCCGAGAGTCCCATACGGGACAATGGACAGCAGCGGCGCACCCCGCCGCGACGAACTTTCACAGAAGGGGCACACGTGGACGACAACCCGATGGAGCCGCGTTCGCTGTACGAGCTCGAATTCCCGGCGCCTGCCGTGTCCGGCGCCGAGGGAGACGGCCCCGTGCTGATCCACGCCCTCGAGGGATACGCGGATGCGGGCCACGCGGTGGCACTCGCCGCCTCTCACCTGCGCGACGCGCTGGACACCGAACTCGTCGCCACCTTCAACACCGACGAACTCATCGACTACCGGTCACGTCGGCCGATGATCTCGTTCTCCGGCGCGGAGTTCGACGGCATCACGATGCCGAAGCTGACGATGCACGCGGTCAAGGACAACGCGGGTGTGCCGTTCCTGCTCCTGGAGGGCCCCGAGCCCGACCTCCGGTGGGAACGATTCACCGAGGCCCTCACCGCTCTCGCCGATCACTTCGGCGTCTCGCAGGTGGTCGGGCTCAACTCGATCCCGATGGCCGTCCCGCACACCCGGCCGGCGTCGATCACCGCCCACGGCACCGACAAGGACGCGATCGCCGACCTGAACCGGTGGGACAATCCGCTCAAGCTGCCGGCCAGCGCGTCGATGCTCCTGGAGCTTCGTCTCGGGGAGGGCGGCTACCGCACCGCCGGACTGTCGGCACACGTCCCCCACTACCTCGCACAGACCGATTACCCGGCCGCCGCCGCGTCGCTGGTCCAGACGATCGGACTCGTCACCGGCCTCGACCTGCCGACGGCCGCGCTGGAGAACGCCGCCACCGAGGTCCGCAAGCAGATCGACGGCGAAGTGGAGGGAAACGAGGAGATCTCCTCGGTCGTGACAGCGCTGGAGAACCAGTACGACGCGTACATGCGCGCCAAGGACGAGCAGGCGTCGCTTCTGGCGCCCGACGAGTCCATGCCCACCGGTGACGAGCTCGGCGCGGAGTTCGAGAAGTTCCTCGCCGAACACGCCGCCGAGTTCGGCGACACAGACGAAGGACGTGATCAGGTCTGACCGACCAGACCCCCACCACACCTGATCCGCTACAGCCCACCGAGAACGAGGATCTCGCCTTCGAGAGATTCTCCGACTGGTGGGCTGCTCGCGGTATCGACATGTATCCGCATCAGGAGGAGTCGCTCCTGGAGCTCGTGTCGGGCAGCAACGTCATCCTGGCCACCCCGACCGGGTCGGGCAAATCCCTGGTCGCGTCCGGAGCGATCTACTTCGCGCGGTGCCGTGGACAGCGCGCGTACTACACAGCGCCCATCAAAGCCCTGGTCAGCGAGAAGTTCTTCGACTTGTGCGAGCAGTTCGGTGCGGAGAACGTCGGCCTGGCGACCGGCGACGCCTCGGTGAACTCCGATGCGCCGATCGTCTGTGCCACCGCGGAGATCGTCGCCAACATCGCCCTGCGCGAGGGGCCGGACAGCGACATCGGCGTGCTCGTCGCCGACGAGTTCCACTACTACGGCGAATCCGACCGCGGGTGGGCGTGGCAGGTGCCGCTCATCGAACTGCCGAAGACGCAGTTCCTCCTCATGTCGGCCACACTCGGCGACACGTCGTTCTTCGTCGACGACCTGACCGAACGCACCGGACGCCCGACCGTCCCGGTGACCGGGGTGGAGCGGCCCGTGCCGCTCGAGCACCGATACGCGATGACCCCGATCCACGACACCATCGAGGAGCTCGTCTCGGCCGGGCGTGCACCGGTGTACGTCGTGCACTTCACGCAGCAGCAGGCCGTCGAACGCGGCCAGGCGTTGCTCTCGGCGAAGCTGTGCACCAAGGAGGAGAAGGCGGCGATCGTCGAGGCGATCGGCGACTTCTCGTTCAGCACGGGATTCGGCGGCACGCTGAGCAAGCTCCTGCGTTCCGGAATCGGCGTCCATCACGCCGGAATGCTGCCCCGCTACCGACGGCTCGTCGAGCGGCTCGCCCAGGCGGGACTGCTCAAGGTGGTCGCCGGCACCGACACGCTCGGCGTCGGCATCAACGTGCCCATCCGCACGGTGCTGTTCGCCGGTCTCACCAAGTACGACGGGCAGCGG
>JASLJL010000160.1 GCA_030152405.1 Gordonia sp. (in: high G+C Gram-positive bacteria)
CGGCCCGCTTTCGTGGGTCTGCTGTCGTGTTGTTCGGTCACGTCGTTTCGACACGCGCCTCCGCTATCGCTACGGCGCGGCTCAACGACCGGAGAAGGGGCCGTCCGACTGAGCGACCCGGGGAGGGCCGTCCGACTGAGCGACCCGGGGAGGGCCGTCCGGCTGAGCGACCGGCGAGGGCTCCGCGACCGGGGAAGAGGCCGTCCGACTACTTCTTGAGCAGTCCCATGACGACGCCGCCCGCGAGCGCGACGACTGCGCCGACGAGTGCCAGGTAGAGACCCGAGCCGGCCTTGAAGTCGCTGCCGATGCTGATGAACGCGAAACCGGCGCTGAGCAGTGCGAGCACGCCGAAGATGATCGGGGCACGCTTCAGGTTCTCGGTGAACTTCCCGAGCAGGCGCATCACGGCGACCACGATGAGGCCGATCATCGCCGCGCCCGCGAGCCAGTGCAGGCGGCCCATCGAGACCTCGGTGATCTCGTAGATCGACCCGCTCGTCTTGGTGCCGAGACCGGTGACGGTGGCGCCCTCGTCAGCCTTCGCGACCAGCCACACCATCGGGTAGCTGACGAGGACCAGCACGGCGCCGAGCATCGCGACGACCGCGCCGTAGGAGAAGCCCGTGAACTCGTTCGTGGGCTCGGAGACCGGAGCGTAGGCGTTCGCGCCGACCGGCTGCTGCGTGTAGTTCGGCGCCTGCGCGACCGGCTGACCGTGTTCCGGGTTCTGTGACTGCGTCATGCGGAGAAAACTAACGCACCCGCGCGGATCCTGCGCGGGTGCGTCGTTCGTCCGAATGGGCGGTTTACCAGTCAGTCTCGTCGAAGACGATCATTCCGCGGATGTTGTTGCCCTCGAGCATGTCGTCGTACGCCTTGTTGATGTCCTCGAGCCGATAGGTCTGAGTGACGAGATCAGCCAGATTGAGCTGACCGGCCCGGTACTCGTTGAGGAGCTTGGGGATCTGGGTGCGCGGGCCGGCGCCGCCGAAGATCGCGCCCTGGATCCGCTTCTGCAGCAGAGTGAGCTCGAACAGGTTGAGCTTCACGTCCATCTCGGCGTAGTCGCCCATGCCGACGACCACCACCTGACCACCCTTCGCGGTCATCGCGGCGGCGGGCGCGATGTACTCGCCCTTCATCTCGCCGATCGTGAGGACGACCGTGTTGGCCATCTTTCCCCACGTGAGCTCGCCGATGACGGGAGTGGCTTCCTCCATCGACTCGAAGGTGTGCGTGGCTCCGAGCTTCTCGGCCATGTCGCGCTTGAACTTCACCGGGTCGATGGCGATGACGTGGCGTGCGCCCGACGCCTTGGCGCCCTGCACCGAGTTGATACCGACGCCGCCGATGCCGACGACCACCACGGTGTCGCCCGCGCGGGTTCCGCCGATCTCCGACGCCGAGCCCCAACCGGTGGCGACACCGCAACCCAGCAGCGCCGCCTCCTTCAGCGGGATGTCCTCCTCGATCTTGACCAGCGACGCCTCGTTGACCGTGATGTACGGCGAGAACGTGCCGAGCAGGCACATCGGAGTCAGTCCCTGGCCGTCAGGCGTGGTGATGCGGTGGGTCTTGTCGGAGATCGAGAGACCGGTCAACAGTCCCGCGCCCTCGTCGCAGATGTTTTGAGCGCCGCGGGAACACGGCTCACAGACGCCGCACGCGGGGATGAACGCGGTGACGACGTGGTCGCCTTCGGCGAAGCGAGTGACGCCCTGGCCGACCTTGACGACGACGCCCGCGCCTTCGTGGCCTCCGACGACGGGGAGTGGGGCGGGCGACTGCCCCGTCCTCAGATGGTGATCGGAGTGGCAGAGTCCGGATGCGGCGAGGCGAACCTGGACCTCACCGGCGACGGGATCGCCGAGTTCGACCTCCTCGATCTTCCATTCCTCGTTGATGCCATGCAGGACTGCGGCTTTCGTCTTCATGCGCACATCGCTCTCTTCGTGAGTCGTTGACGCGGTCCCACCCACGGGCATGTGACCGCGGTCTCATCCTGCACCCTTTCGCACGCTTCGCGTGAGCGTATGTCGAATTACGGGGAGCCTCTTGTAGTACGCCCGGAGGACTCGACACACCCGGCCGGAATGGAAAACGGCACATCGTTGCACGTAGCATCCGGGCTGTGACGAACGCCGGAAATACGACCCGACCATCGTCGCCGCAGGAATCGACAGCGACCGCGGCGGACGCGAAGTCGGCGGAGTACCGGCTCGATCTCGACGGACTCCGGGGCATCGCGATCTTCCTCGTCGCAGTGTTCCACGTCTGGTTCGGGCGCGTGTCCGGCGGCGTGGACGTGTTCCTCACCCTGTCCGGCTACTTCTTCGTCGCGTCACTGCTGAAGCACGTGATCAAGACGAACCCGTCGGACGTCGGCTGGTCGGTGGCGATCAATCCATGGCCGCGCCTCTCCCGAATGCTGCGCCGCCTGGTGCCCGCACTGTTCCTGGTGCTGGCCGCGATCGCCGCGTTCATCTGGATCCTGATGCCGACCACTCGCTGGGGTCCGCTCAGCCGCGAACTGTTCGCCTCGGCGTTCTACTACCAGAACTACCATCTGGCGTTCGCGTCGCAGG
>JASLJL010000324.1 GCA_030152405.1 Gordonia sp. (in: high G+C Gram-positive bacteria)
CTTGGGCGCGGGCTCGGCGTTGCCTCGGGACGAGGTGACCTTGCGTCCACGGACGATGCCGATGAACTCGTCGCACAGATCCGACGTCGGAGCGCTCCACAGCAGTCCGACGGTGCTCGACGGCGCCCCGACCACTGGCCGATAGACGAGGTCTTTGCGGTGGTGCAGCCGCGCCAGCGACTGCGGAACCAGGAGCAGGCCGATCCCCGCGGCGACCAGCTCGATCGCGTCGGCCACCGTCTCGGGCCGATGCTCGACGGCTGTGCCCGGTCGGTCGACGACGACCAACGGTTCGTCGAGCGGCCAGAGAAACGACTCGTCGACGAGATCCTCGTCGGTCAACTCGTCGCCCGCGGTCAGCCCGTGATCCTTCGGCAGGACCACGACGGTGGTCTCGTCGTACAACGAGATCGTGTGGTGCGCACCGGGATCGGCGTGCGACAGTGCGTCGGGGAGCCTGGTGATCGCGACGTCCACGTCACCCGAGCCGACTGCGGCGGCGGTGGCCGACACGTCGAGCGCGACGAGGTCCAGCGCGACGCCGGAGATCCGCTCCCGCCAGATCCGCACCCACTTGGCCGGGGTGACGCCCGGCACGTACCCCAGAGTGAAGCGGCGCGGCGGTTCGGGCGAGGTCACGTGATCAGGCTACCGCCCGATACCCTGGTCTCATGAGCTCGCAGTCGATGAAACCGGCCACCGCCGCCAAGAAGCTGGACGTCTACCTGCCGGCGACTCCCGCCGAGTTCCGCCAGGGCACGATCACCCGCACCGAGCTCGCCGCGCTGCAAGCCGATCCGCCGCAGTGGCTGCGCGACCTGCGCGCCAACGGCCCGCATCCGAAGAACCTGGTCGCGGGCAAGCTCGGCATCTCGAACTCGGGGCTCGTGCGCGGTGAGATCACCGAGGCGCTGACCACCGAGCAGATCGACGCACTCCTCGAGGAGATGCCGGAGTGGCTGGCCGCCGAGCGAGCCCTCCACGTCGAGGTGCTGCGCGAGGAGCGCCGAGTGCGGTCACTGCACGGCGACCAGCGTCGCGCTCGTGAGCAGGCGGCTGCCGAGGCCGCCGAGGCAGACACCGCCGAGTGACGGACGCGGCCGCGCCGTCACCAGCGCCTCCGCCGCGGCCGGCGGTTCGAGGCGTCCTCTTTCGTCGCCCGTCGGCCCGCGGGCGATGGGCGCCGGCGATCCGCGCGGGGCTCACGCTCCTGCTCTCTGCGACGATCCTCGCACTGTGCGGATTCGGAACCGGATCTCTGCTGGCCGCCCTCGGCACCTTCGGTGTGATGTACGGCGAACGACGTCCGTACCTGATCCGGTGGAAGGTGATCCTGACGTCCGGCATCCTGCTCGTCGGGACTGCTGCACTGTTCGGATCGCTCGGTTCGGCGGCAGGTCCGAACGCGCCGATCGGCGCCGACCTCGCGATCACCGGGGCGCTCGCACTTTGGGCCGGAATCAGTGTGTTCATCGCGACGGGCCTGCGCCTCGGTCCACCCGGACCGTTCTTCTTCGTATTGGTGGCGGGCGTGTCCCAACTCGTCACACGCCACGGCGTCGACGTAGGGCATCTCGCGATGTTCGCATCGGCGGGCGCCGTCGCAGCACTGATCGTCGGCATGGCCCCGGCGCTGTGGCGTCCCCACGGCCCGGAGACGGCGGCGACGACCGCCGCCCTCGACGCTGCGGAGAAGTACCTCGAGTCGAATGAGTCGCCGGATCCCGCGGCGCGGCACGGTGTGGCCCTCTCGACGCTGAACGCATGGTCCGTCCTTCACGACGCGGCGGCGACCGACGGCGAACTCGCCGACCGACTCTGGACCGCTCATCAGCAGGTCCACGACGCACGGGTCAGTGCGTTCGTCGCACCGCTCCCCCGCCCGAGCATCGTCCACCGCCTGCGTTTCGCGGCGCGCATCGACAGCCACGCGACCGTGAGCGCGTTCCGCGTCGCCGTCGGAGCCGCCGTCGCCGGAGCGATCGCGGTCGTCTCCGGTCTCGGGCGGCCGGACTGGGCCATCTTGGGCGCCGTGCTGGTGCTGCAACTCGGGCCCGACCGAGTGCACGGCTCGATCCGGGGCGTGCAGCGCGTGGTCGGAACCATCGGCGGAGTCGGACTGTACGCAATCCTGCACACGTTGGATCTCCACGTCGGGTTGCTGATCGTGGTGCTCGCCTTGCTCAACGTCTTGATCGAACTCACCGTGGTGACGAACTACGCCGTCGCCGTACTGTTCATCACTCCGCTGGCACTCCTCATGGGCGGGCCCGCGACGCCGCTCTCCGAACAGGTCCGCGAACGGATCCTCGAGACCTCGCTGGGTGTGGCCGTCGCACTCGCCGCCGCCTGGCTGCTGCTGCCGCGCATCCACCGTCGGACGCTGCGCAGCGCCGACGAGGCCGTGCTCGACGCCGGCACCGATGTCCTGACCGACGGCGTCACGTCGCCCGTCGACTCCGATCACATGCGCGAGAATCGCCGCGACCTGCAGTGGCAGCTGATCGAGGCCGAGCTCGCCGCGTCCGACAGCGCCTGCGACGAACCCGCCTGGGCGAGGCGGCACTGGCCGGAGCACACCCGTGTGCGCGACATCGGGTACGACGTTCTGAGCGCGTGCTGGCGCACGCCCCTCGGTCGACCGATCAGCGACGAGGTGGCTGCGCCACTTGTCGCTCGCATCGCTCGAGACTGATCTGCTCGGACGTCGCGGCCACCCCCACTGGTGCCTGTCGCCTGCTGCGCGGGACGGCCCAGCAGAGGAATCCGGCGAACACGCAGAGCGTCGCAGCGGTGTAGAACGCCGGATCGTAGCCGCCGGAGGCGTCGCGAATCGCACCGGCGCCGAACGCCGCGACGGCCGCGCCGAGTTGATGCGCCGCGAAGATCCAGCCGAACACGACAGGTGTGGCATCCCCGAACTGCTCCCGAGCGAGCGCCATCGTCGGCGGGACGGTCGCGACCCAGTCCAGTCCGTAGAACAGGATGAACACCCAGATGCTCGGCGTGGCGGTCGCGCCGAGAATCGACGGGAGTCCGGCGAGGGCGACGCCTCGGCCGAGGTAGTAGATCACCAACAGCACCCGCGGATCGACACGATCGGTGAGCCATCCCGACGCGACGGTGCCGACCACGTCGAAGACGCCGACCAACGCCAACAGAGACGCCGCGGTGGTGGCCGGCATGCCGTGATCGCCGGCTGCCGGAATGAAGTGCGTCTGAAGCAGCCCGTTCGTCGTCGCCCCGCAGATCGCGAAACTGCCCGCGAGCAGCCAGAACACCGGCCGTCGGGCGCCGAGAGCCAGTCCGGAGAGCGCGGCGCGGGCCATTCCGCGGTCCTCACGGAGCGGTGGCGTCACTTCGTCGGAGCCGTACGCGGGCATCCCGAGATCGGACGGCCACGACCGGAGCAGGAGCCCGGCCACCGGGATCACCGCGACCGCGACGGCGGTGACTATCAGGATCGCCGTCCGCCAGCCGTGGCCGTCGGCCAGCGCCGCGACGATCGGCAGGAAGATCAGCTGACCGGTGGCCGACGCCGCGGTCAGCACTCCCGTCACCAGGCCCCGGCGCTGAGTGAACCAGCGAGTCGCCACCGTCGCGACGAACGCCGTCGAGAGCGCACCCGTGCCGAGACCGACCAGCACACCCCACAGCAGGACCAACTGCCAGCTGGCCGTCATGAACACCGCGAGTCCGGTGCCGGCGCCGATCAGAGCGAGCGCGCCGGTGACCACCGGTCGGATGCCGAGCTTGTCCATGAGCGCCGCCGCGAACGGCGCCGTCAATCCGTAGAGCGCCATGTTGACGCTCATCGCGGCGCCGATCGTCCCGTGCGACCACCCGAACTCGTGGTGCAGCGGGTCCATGAGAACGCCGGGCACCGAGCGGAAGCCCGCCGCCCCGAGAATCGTCAGGAAGGCGACGCCCGCGATGACCCAGGCGTAATGGATGCGAAGTTTCACGTGAATCAGACTGCCTTCGAGCTCACCCGGGAACCAGTGGCATGAATGCCAATATATGAGAGGATAGTGCCATGCACACTGTGGCCGTCCTACTGATCGAACCCGTCATCGGCTTCGACGCCACCATCGCGCCCACCTGCTTCAGCAAGGCGGACGACGAACACGGTGATCCCCTCTACGAAGTCGTGACCTGCAGCATCGGCGGCGCGGCCGTCGCGTCGACGAACGGCTACTCGATCCTTCCCACGTCCGACACATCTGTCCTCGCCCGCGCCGACACCGTCGTGATCCCCGGAACCAAGTGCCCGCAGGCCCGGTCGTCGGGGACGCTCCCCGACGACATCCGCGAAGCCCTCGCTCTCGTCCGCCCCGGGACTCGCCTGGTGTCGATCTGCACTGGCGCGTTCATCCTCGCGGCCGCCGGTCTGCTCGACGGCCGCCCGGTCACCACGCATTGGCAGGCCGGAGCGGATCTCGCGAGAATGCATCCGTCGGTCTCGCTCGTGGACCACGTGCTGTTCGTCGACGACGGCGACGTCCTCACATCGGCAGGCGTCGCCGCCGGGATCGACCTGTGCCTGCACATCATCCGCGGTGATCACGGCACCGCCGCGGCCTCGCGCGTCGCTCGGTACTGCGTGCTGCCGCCGGCCCGCGAGGGCACGCATCCGCAGTTCGTCGATCGTCCGGTGCCGCCGCGCGGCGAGGGCAGCACGGCCGCGGCTCGGCAGTGGGCGTCAGCCAATCCAGCGGAGGATTTGAGCGTCGATCACCTCGCGCGGCGCAGCGACATGAGCATCCGCACCTTCAACAGACGATTCCGCGAGGAGACCGGCCAGACTCCGGGCGCCTGGGTGCAACGCCTCCGCCTCGATCACGCACGCGAACTGCTCGAATCCACCGACCTCACGATCGACGCCGTCGCCGAGCGATCCGGACTGGGAAGCGCGTCCAGCCTGCGCGTTCACCTGCGGCGCGACACCGGCCTGCCGCCGGTCGCGTACCGCCGCGCGTTCGTCCGTCAGTAGCCGCGACCTGCCACGACCGACGAGATCAGCTCCTCGCCTGCCGCGAATCGACGCAGATTCTCGGCGAGGAACGGCGCCATCTCGGTCGTGAGACGCCCCGCCGGATTCGCCACGTGCGGCGTGATGACCACGTTGTCGAGGGTGAAGAGGGGATCGTCCGACGCCGGCGGTTCGGGATCGGTCACGTCGAGCCCCGCGCCGCCGATCACGCCGGTCGTGAGCGCTCGATACAGCGCTTCCTGATCGATCAACGGGCCACGCGCCACATTGATCACCCACGAATGCGGTTTGAGCAGCGCCAGCGTTCGGTCGTTGAGCAGGTGCCGGGTCTCGGCGGTGTCGGGCGCCGCGAGCACCACGTGATCGGCACGTCGCAGCGCGTCGTCGGTGCGCGACGCCGGAAGCGTGACGTGTGCTCCCTCGACGGGGCGCCCGGAGCGGTTCACCGCTAGCACCGTCGCTCCGCAGGCGACCAGCATCGGCGTCAACGCTCGACCGATGCCGCCCGCTCCCACGATCACGACTGTCGAACCCCGCAACGTCCGGACTGCGGGGTCGATCCGCTCCTTGGCCCACACCGTCCGCGTCGACGCGACGACCTGCCGGGTTCCCGCGAGGAGCAGCGCCAACGCGTGCTCGGCGCATCCCTGCGCGTAGAAACCTGACGCGTTGGTCCATCGGCGACGGTCGTCGAGCACTCCGGCGTCGACGAACCGCTCGATGCCGGCAGTGCTCAGCGCCACCCATTCGACGGCGGCGGACAGCTCGGGGAATCCGTCCGGGCCGCCGATCCACACGAGGACCTGAGCGTCGTCGAGCGAGGTCACTTTCGCCCCGGCGTCACGAACGGTAGCGATCAGATGCACATCTCGGAAC
>JASLJL010000360.1 GCA_030152405.1 Gordonia sp. (in: high G+C Gram-positive bacteria)
GTCGGCAGTCCTCGCGGGCTCGCCTATCGGCTCGCACGCTGCGGAGGGCTCCTCGCGAGAATCCTCGCCACCCACGTCACAGCTCGCGGCGCTGTCCGCCACCGGTGGTTGAGCCGACACCGAGCCCCTGGGCGAGGCGTCGAGTCGAAACCAGGCGACCACGGGCCCGGGCCAGCGAGAGGCGCGACGATCAGTACGACTGCCCGCGGTCGCGGGCCATCTCCTCCAGGCGGGCGATGCGCTCGGCCGTCGGGGGATGCGTGGAGAACAGGCGCGAGAGCTTCTCGCCCGCGCGGAACGGACTCTCGATCATCATGTGCGACTGAGTCGTCAGGTCCGGCGTCGGAGGCAGCGGAGCGGCCGCGATTCCGCCGGAGATCTTGTTCAGCGCCGACGCCAGGGCCAGCGGGTCGTTGGTCAGCTCGGCGCCCGAGGCGTCGGCCTGGAATTCACGAGAGCGCGACACCGACATCTGGATGACGCTCGCCGCGATCGGACCGAGCAGGGACACCAGGATCATGGCCAGCGGGTTGGGGCCGTTGTCGCGGTTGCCGCCGAACATGCCCATCCACATCGCCATGTTCGCGAGACCGGTGATCACGGCGGCCATCGCGCCGGCGATCGAGCTGATCAGGATGTCCCGGTTGTAGACGTGCGACAGCTCGTGCCCGAGGACGGCCCGCAACTCTCGCTCGGTCAGCAGGTCTATGATCCCGCTCGTGCAGCAGACGGCGGCGTTCTTCGGATTGCGTCCCGTCGCGAACGCGTTCGGCGACTCGGTGGGGCTGATGTAGAGCGCGGGCATCGGCTGGTGCGCCTCGGTCGCGAGTTCGCGCACGATCCGGTAGAGCGCGGGCGCCTGGACTTCGGTGACCGGCTGTGCGTGCATCGCCTTCAACGACAACTTCGCACTGTTGAAGTACGCGTACGCGTTGGTCCCGACGGCCAGCAGAACCGACACGAAGAGAATCGTCGTGTTCTGGAATGCGGCGCCGATGCCGACGATGATCGCCGACATCAGACCCATCAACGCGGCGGTCTTGAGCCCGTTGAGATGCACTCGAGCCTCCTATGGTTCCTATGAGATGTTCATACTCTCAAACGTTCGGGAACCCGTGGAAAGTTCCGGATGCAACCACCGGGCCGTTCCGGCGTCAGCCGATGCGTTCCACCGTGTAGCGGACCAGCGACGCGAAAGCGTCGTTCGCCGAGCCCGCAGGCAGGGTCGCGAGCAGGCCGTTCGCCTCGTCCGCCATCTCCTGGAGCTTCGCGCGAGCAGCGACCATGCCGTCGGACGCCACCAGCAGATGCAGCGCCTCGGTCACCTCCGCGTCGTCGGTCACCGGGCGGGCCGCGCCGGTGTCGGCGTCGACCAGCAGTTCGCGCAGGCGCACCGAATCGGGACCGTCGCCCATCAACGCGTAGATGACGGGCAGCGTGTGCACGCCCTCGCGGAGGTCGGTGCCGGGCGTCTTGCCCGAGTCTCCGGTGACGGAGGCGATGTCGATGATGTCGTCCGACACCTGGAACGCGGTGCCGATGATGTCGCCGAGGCGCTGGAGCGTCGCCGCCCGTTCGGGATCGGCACCCGCCGACATCGAACCGAACCGTCCGGCCGACGCGATCAACGAACCGGTCTTCTCCCACACGACGCGCAGATAGTGCTCCACCGGGTCGCGGCCCTGCGCGCCGACGGTCTCGCGCATCTGCCCGGTGACGAGTTCGGCGAACGTGTCGGCGATGATCCGCACGGCGTCCGGGCCGAGCGTGGACACCAGACGCGATGCGCGCGCGAACAGGAAGTCGCCCGCGAGGATCGCCACCGAGTTCGACCAACGTGCGTTCGCCGACTGCGCGCCCCGGCGCAACGGCGCCTCATCCATCACGTCGTCGTGATAGAGCGTCGCGAGGTGAGTCATCTCCAGGACCGCGGCCGAGGTGATCACGTCGTCGTTGGCCGGGTCGGGACCGAAGTGCGACGACAGGATCGCGAACATCGGACGGAAGCGCTTGCCTCCCGCCTTGGCGAGATGCGTGGCCGCCTCGGTGAGGATCTCGTCCCCCGACGAGAGCTCACTCAGCAACAGGTCTTCGACGCGAGCGAGCGAGGCCTGCACCTGCGTCGCGAACTCGTCGGCCCCCAGATCCAATCCGGCGAATGTGGACTTCACGGGTGTTCGTGCCCCATTTCGTCTTATCGGGTCGCCGCGTGTTCGGCGAGATGTCGATGACACCAGCAGCCTATCGTTTCACCCCGCCCGACATACTGGTCGGGTGACGAGCGCAACCCTCGGTGACGACCACCGCACCGCCGGACTCCCCTCCCACGCCGACCTGCTGGTAGTCGGCGCCGGGCCCGCGGGCGCGGCCGCCGCGGCGCACGCGGCGCAGCGAGGCGTCGACGTCGTCCTCCTCGACGCCGCGACGTTCCCGCGGGACAAGACGTGCGGCGACGGACTCACGCCGCGCGCACATTCCGCGTTGTCGCACCTCGGCATGGCCGACTTCCTCGCCGACCGGCCCGTCATACGCGGCCTCGAACTGAACGGATGGGGCAAGCGGCAGCAGGTCGAATGGCCGGCGTCGCGGTTCGGCGCGGTCGGCAGCGCCGTATCCCGATGGGAGCTCGACGACGCGATCAGAACGTTCGCCGTCGAACGCGGCGCGCGGATGGTGGAGGGCGCCAAGGCGATCGGCGTCCAGATCACCGGCGGCCGGATCGAGTCGGTCACCTTCACGGCGGGCGGGGAACGTGCCCGGATCGGCGTCAAGAACGTCATCGTCGCTGACGGCGTGCGATCGGGCCTCGGCAAGTCGCTCGGCCGCGAGTGGCACCGCGACACCGCGTACGGGGTCGCCGCACGCTCGTACGCCGCGTCCGACCGTTCGAATCACCCGTGGATGGGATCGCACCTGGAGCTCCGCGGGCCCGACGGCGAGCTGCTGCCCGGCTACGGATGGGTGTTCCCGCTCGGCGACGGCACGGTGAACGTCGGCGTCGGAGCTCTCGCGACGGCCAAACGGCCGGCGTCCATGGCGCTGCGTCCGGTGCTCGAGCACTACGCCCGGATGGTGCGCGACGAGTGGGAGCTGACCGCTCCCCCGCAGCGGATCGCATCGGCGCTGCTCCCGATGGGCGGCGCGGTGAGCGGGGTGGCGGGCGCCAACTGGATGCTGATCGGCGACGCCGCCGCCTGCGTGAACCCGCTGAACGGCGAGGGGATCGACTACGCCCTGGAGACGGCCGAACTCGCCGTCGCGATGCTCGATGACGAAGCCGACTTCACCGCAGCCTGGCCCGCACTGCTGCGCCGCGAGTACGGCCAGGTGTTCGCCGCCGCCCGACGGGCCGCCGGACTGCTGACGATGCCGAAGACGGTTCCGATCCTGGGCAGGCCCGGGCTCGGCTCCGCGGCGCTGATGTCGACGGTCGTGCGGGTGATGGGGAATCTTCTCACTCCCGACGACTCCGATCTCATCGCCCGTGCGTGGCGGTCGGCCGGCTCCGCCGCATCCCGCCTGGAGTCCCGCCCGCCGTTCTCCTGAACCGGGTCAGGGACGGACCCCGTGGTGGATCGCGGCGATCCCGCCCGTCTGATCGATCCAGCCGACATCGGTGAACCCGGCCGCCGAGATGCGCGCGGCGAGACCTGCCTGGTCCGGCCACTCCCGGATCGATTCCGCGAGGTAGACGTAGGCGTCCGGGTTGCTCGACACTCTGGTGGCGACCGCCGGGAGCGCCTTCATGAGGTACTCCATGTACACGGTCCGGAAGGGGCGCCACGTCGGCGTCGAGAACTCGCAGATCACGAGCCGCCCGCCGGGCTTGAGGACCCTCTTGAGCTCGGACAGCGCGAGATCGACGTCGTTGACGTTGCGGAGCCCGAACGAGATGGTGGCCGCGTCGAACGAGGCGTCGGCGAACGGCAGGTGCAGCGCGTCGGCCGCCACCTTCGGCACATCGCGCCGGACTCCCGCTCGCAGCATGCCGAGCGAGAAGTCGGCGGCGACGACGGTCGCACCCGAGGCCGCGAGCTCGGTGGTCGAGACGGCGGTCCCGGCGGCGAGGTCGAGCACCACGTCACGGGGACGCAGCGCAAGCGCCTTCCGAGTGTTGCGACGCCAGAGCCGGTCCTGACCGAACGAGAGCACCGTGTTGGTGATGTCGTATCGACGGGCGACGCCGTCGAACATCTCGGCGACTTCCGCAGGCTGCTTGTCGAGGCCTGCGCGGTGAGCACCTGTTGTCATGTCACCGAGACTATCCGCGGCGCGTGCGGCGTCCCACCTCGGCCACGGTGAGCATGAGGATGATCACGACGATCCACCCCGCCGCCACGATCGACACCGCGGGCTTGATCGACAGTTGCGCGCCTCGGCCCGCGGGGCGAGCGAGCGTGTCGGGATCGGTCGCGTCGTAGTCGACGAGGATCCGTTGACCGGTCGACAGCTGGGTCGGATACAACAGGCCGAGTTTGGGGTTCCGGAGCACCCCGTCGGGGGTCACGAAGTTGACGGCGGCGTGGAGCCGGTCGGCCGCGATCACTTCGGCGACGGCTGTGGCCTTGTTGGCGTCGATCTTGGCGTCGTTGCGGTAGGCGCCCGCGACGATGACGGCCCCGATCAACGTCACGACGACGCCGAGCGCGGCGAGCGTGATCTGCACGCGCCTCTGAACGATGGGGGTCATGAGGTGACAGATTACCCGGCGATCTGCGCGGCGATGCGGTCGTGGAGCGGCCGCAGCCCCTCCCTGCTGGTCGCCACCTCGATCACCTCGATGCCGCCGTCCGGTGCGGGTTCGGCGAGCATGGCGGGGAGTTGATCGAGAGCGGCCCGGCGATGCCCGATGTGGAATCCGGCGCACAGCGCGGCCAGATCGGTGCGATGCGGCGTCCCGAAGATCCGCTCGTAGACGCCGGTGTAGTCGCCGGTGTCGAATCGCGGATCGCCCTGCTCGAGGAGACTGAAGATGCCGCCGCCGTCGTCGTTCGCGACGACGATCCGAAGGTTCTTCGGCCGCGGTTCGGCCGGCCCGATGACGAGTCCGGTCGCATCGTGGATGAACGTCAGATCACCCATCAGGGCGATGGTCCGCACGTCGGCGCCTGCGCGCAGCGCCACTCCGATCGCGGTGGCGTTGGTGCCATCGATCCCGGCGACTCCACGATTGGACATGACCGCCACCCCGTCGTCGAGACGGCCGGCGAGCGCGACGTCGCGGACCGGGTTGGACGCACCGAGCACCAACTGATCCCCCGACGTCAGGACCGAGGCGACGGTTCGCGCGACGTGCAGACCGGTGGTGACCTCGGTCGAGTCCAGTTCGGCGTCCACCGCCGCGGTGACCCGCCGGTGCACGTCCGCAGCCTCCGACAGCCACTCCGCACGCGGCGTTCCGGTCGGCTGCGCCCGTGTGCCGGTGGCACGCACGTTGCCCGACACGTCGGGCCAGCGCGGTCCGGTAGTCAACGCGTAGACGTCGACGTTCGGGTCGGCGAGCAGTCTCGACACCGACCGGTGCAGGGTGGGTCGCCCGCAGATGATCGCCTGGCGGGGCGCCAGGTCGCCCAGCGCCAGCGGGTGGAGGGGATTCTTCGGATGGGGCGCGGTGGGCTCCGCGACGGTGGGGAGGTCGGCGAGCTCGGGATGCAGTCCCGAACCGTGACCGGAGACGACCACGGTGTCGCGTGACAGGTCGATCTCGAGGGGGATCTCGAGTCGACCGCCGGGCGAGTACGTCCACGGTTCGCCGTCGGGCCGTCCGGCGAACACGCCGCCCGCGACCACCGACAGGTCGGCGTCCGGATCGTCGGTCGCGTCGGGAACCAGTGGCTCGCGCAGCGGGATGTCGAACTGGACGGGACCGGGATTGCCGGTGCGAGCGCCGCGGGCGGCGGCGATCACGCGGCCGACCGCCGACCGCCACTGAGAGTTCGTGTCGAGATCCTGCTCGGCCAGTCCGAGGCTGATCGTGGCCCGGACCTGCGTGCCGAAGATGCCGAACTGCTCGACGGTCTGATTGGCACCCGACCCCAGGAGCTCGTACGGCCGGTTCGCGCTGATCACGATCAGGGGCGTCCGTGCGTAGTTCGCCTCGAAGACGGCCGGGCTCATGTTGGCGACGGCCGTGCCGCTCGTCATCACGATCGGCACCGGTCTGCGCGAGGCGACGGCAAGACCGAGCGCGAGGTAGCCCGCCGACCGTTCGTCGATCCGGACGTGCAGTCGGAGCCGTCCCTGCTGGTGAGCGGCGTGCAGCGCGAACGCGAGCGGAGCATTCCTCGATCCCGGGCACAGGACTGCTTCGTCGATGCCGCCGCGGATCATCTCGTCGACGATCACGCGTGCCTGCAGAGTGGACGGATTCATGGGGTGAACACTATTACCGTGGCTTCATGAGCTTCTATTCGGAGCGGGTGCTGCCGCGGATCATCACGAAGACGTGCGGGATGCCCGCGATGGACAAACTGCGCCGCGCCGCATGCGAACCGCTGTCGGGGCACGTCGTGGAGATCGGGTTCGGTTCGGGATTCAACGTCGGCCAGTATCCGACGGCGGTGGAGCGGGTGTCGGCCGTCGAACCGAGCGACGGCGGCTGGGCGTTGGCCCGCGAGCGGGTCGCCTCGTCGACGATTCCGATCGAGCGGGCCGGTCTGGACGGTCAACGACTCCCGTTCGACGACGACTCGTTCGACTCGGCGCTCTCCACCTTCACCCTCTGCACCATCCCCGACCTTCTCGCAGCGCTCGCCGAACTGCGGCGCGTGGTGAAGCCGGGCGGCGTGTTCGCGTTCCTCGAACACGGCACCGCACCCGACGAGGGCGTACGCCGGTGGCAGCGCAGACTCGAACCGATGCAGAAGCGGCTCGGCGGCGGCTGTCACCTCACCCGCGACATCCCGGCGACCGTCGAGGCGGCCGGATGGCGAGCCGTGACCGCAGACGAGTTCTACGCGAAGGCGTCGCCGAAACCGTTCGGCGCGTTCGTACTCGGCGTCGCGCATGCGTGACCGTCGAGTGCAACGCGGCTAACCTCGTGGTCATGAGTCGCGAATTCGACGTGGTCGTCTTCGGAGCCACTGGCTTCGTCGGCGAGCTCACCGCAAGGTACCTCGCCCAGCACGCACCGTCCGGGACACGCATCGCGCTGGCCGGACGGTCGGAGACCAAGCTCGCCGCGGTCCGACGCAGACTCGGCGACAACGCGTCGGGGTGGCCGCTGATCGTCGCCGACTCGCAGTCCCCGTCGTCGCTCGACGCGCTCTGCGAGCGCACCCAGGTCGTGTGCACCACGGTGGGTCCGTACCTCAAGTACGGGGAGAACCTCGTCATCGCCGCCGCGACTGCGGGCACCGACTACGTCGATCTCACCGGCGAGGTCCCGTTCGTGCGGTTCGCCATCGACAAGGCCGACGACACCGCACGCGCGTCCGGCGCCCGCATCGTGAACTCGTGCGGCTTCGACTCCATCCCCTCCGACATCGGCGCCTACCTGCTTCATCGTGAGGTCACCGCCGACGGCGAAGGCGAGATGACCGACACGACGATGGTCCTGACCTCGATGCGCGGAACCGCCTCCGGCGGCACGATCGACTCGGTCCGAGTGATCGCCGACCAGGCTAAAGACGCTCAGACACGACGCCTCCTGCTGAACCCGCAGGCCCTGTCCGGCGGGCCCGGTGAGACGCCGCGCGCAGGCATCAACTCCGAGCCGAGCGACATCTCCCCCGTCGACGCCCGCAAGGTCGACAAGTCTCTGCGCGGGTCGCTCGCACCCTTCTTCATGGCGTCGTACATCACGCGCATCGTCCGGCGCTCGATTGCGTTGCGCGACGGCGCGTACGGCGACGGGTTCCGCTACCAGGAGACGATGTCGGTCGGCGGGGTGCCGGGCCTCTCGGCGGTCCTCGCGGGCGCCGTGTCCGTCGGCACCGGGATGTTCCTCGGGGCTATGAGCCTTCGACCCACACGCAAGATCCTCGACTTCGTCCTCCCCAAGCCAGGCGACGGCCCGAACGAGAAGTCTCGCGAGGCGGGACACTTCGTCACCCAGACTTTCACCAAGACCACCACTGGCCGTCGCTACCGGTCCCAGATGCGCGCACACGGCGACCCCGGCTACAAGGCGACCGCCGTCATGCTCGGTGAGAGCGCACTCGCCCTCGCGCTCGACCGCGACAAGCTGCCCGACCGTTCCGGTGTCTTGACGCCCAGCGTCGCGATGGGCGACGTCCTCATCGAGCGACTCCGCGCCGCGGGATTCGTCCTCGAAGTGCACGCACTCGACGACTGATGGACGTCGCCTCGCTCGTCTCCGGCGAGTGGTATCTGGACTCCCCCGAACTCCGTGCTCTCCGGGACGAGTGCGGCGCGGCGATGGACCGGTTCAACGCGCTGCCCGCGGGTGACCACGCCGGTCGCGCCGCCATCGTGCGGGAGGTCTTCGGTGCCTGCGGCGACGGTGTGGAGATCGTGCCCCGACTGCGCTGCAGCTACGGCTTCAACATCGCCGTCGGCGACGGCGTCTACGTGAACGCCAACGCCTTCTTGATGGACGACGGCCCCATCGTGCTCGGCGATCACGTCCGGATCGGGCCGTCGGCGGTGCTCGCCACGGCACTGCATCCCATCGACGACCACGCGCTCCGGCGCGAGGGCTGGGAGCGGACGGCGCCGATCGTGATCGGCGACAACTGCTGGCTCGGTTCCGATGTGACGGTCGGTGCGGGCGTCACCATCGGCAGGAACACCGTCGTGGGCGCGGGCAGCGTCGTCGTGCGTGATCTCCCGGACCACGTGGTGGCCGTCGGAACGCCCGCGGTGCCGATCCGCGAGCTGCCGCACGAGACGACTGGTGAATAACGGCTCCTGGGGAACCGTTGTTCACCAC
>JASLJL010000364.1 GCA_030152405.1 Gordonia sp. (in: high G+C Gram-positive bacteria)
AGGAGGGTGATCACGCGGCGGCCCCTCGGTGGGGCGCGGGTTCAGCGGATCGGGGTCTTCGGCGTTTGCGCGAGGCGCGTCTCATCGATTCTCTCTGTATCGGGCCTGCCGATTCGCAGGTCGCTGAGTAAAGAGTAGGTCAAGATCGCCGATCCGGCATCGGAGCAGGTCAGGCACCGTCGGAAACGACGAAAGGCGGCTCCCGGGAGACCGGAAACCGCCTGTGATCGCGCGAAGTGTTTGTGGAGCCTAGGAGATTCGAACTCCTGACATCCGCCTTGCAAAGGCGGCGCTCTACCAACTGAGCTAAGGCCCCTGGTTCTCGACCGAGGTCGAGAGGGTGGTCGTGGTGGGCCTAGGAGGACTTGAACCTCCGACCTCTTCGTTATCAGCGAAGCGCTCTAACCGCCTGAGCTATAGGCCCTTGAACCGAGATGGAACATTACCCGACGTATCCATATGTACCAAAACGGCTGGTCAGTAGCTTGCAGGTCGACCCTCCACGACCCCGTTCGAAGAGCCGTGAACGGTTCCATCGAACGGGGTCGAGAGGTCAGTCGAGATCCGCGAGCGTCACCTCGACGCCGCCGACCATGTCGGCGCACACGTTGTAGATGTACGCCGAGATCGTCGCGATACCGGTGATGAGAATCGCGGCGATGATGCCGAAGCCAGCCGAGAACCCGAACACCATGCCCGCACCGATCAGGTCGGAGCCGCTACTCGTCCCCTGCGAGTCGACCAGCGTGCCGAACGACCCGTTGATCTGATCCCACACGCCCATGCCCGCCAGGACGCCGTACAGGACGGCGACCGCGATCATCCAGATGAAGAAGCCGGCGATCGAGAGGACGCCCGTCACCTTGAACACCGACCACGGGTCGACGCGCCGGATCTGGACGGCCGCACGCAACGGGACGCCGATGGCGCGCGACGGGATCGTCTGCGACTGTGCGCGGGCAGCCGCGATCTTGCCGTCGTTCGACGCCTCCACCTGGTGGATGGCGTCGAGATCCGGCAACTGATCCTTCTTCGCCAGATCGTCACGCGGGATGTTCCGGGTGTCCGACTCGACGAACGCGGGTTTGTCGGCAGGTTTCGGCGCAACCGGAGCGGGCTTCGGCGGACCCGCGACCGGTGCCTGCGTCGGCTGCGGACCGGTGGGCGGTTTGCTCGGGCCCGGCTGCGGTCCACTCGTCGGGATCGGTCCCGACGTCGGCGTCGACGGACGCTGCCCCGACACGACTCCCCGAGGAGCCGGGCCGGCGGGGCGGGCGTCGTCGACCGAGGCGGCCTTGGCCATCTCACCGGCAGTCAGTCCTGTCGACGCGGACTTCTCCCCCCGCTTCCACGGGGGAACGACCTGGCCGCGTTCGGCGTTCTGGTCGTCAGGTGTGCTCACAAGCGATTCCTCACTGGACGGGTGACACCACCCACCCTAAACGCAACAGGACTCATTCCTGCTCTGCCGCGCCCTCTTCCGGCTCGTCGGCGTTGCGTGCGATGGCCAACAGATTGTCGCCGTCCGACAGGTTCATCAGGCGGACGCCCTTCGTCTGACGGCCAGCCTTTCGGACTTGCTTCGCAAGCGTCCGAATCACACCGCCGCTCGAAGTGATCGCGTAGACCTCGCTGTCCAGATCGACGATGATCGCGCCCACCAGCTCGCCGCGCTTCGGGTCGTACTGAATCGTCAGCACGCCCTTGCCGCCGCGGCCCTGCGCCGTGTACTCGCTGATCTCGGTGCGCTTGGCGTAGCCGCCCGACGTGGCGACCAGGAGGAACGTGTCGTCCTGAACCACATTGAGCGACAGCAGCTCGTCGTCGTCGTTGAAGCGCATGCCCTGGACGCCCGACGTCTGCCTGCCCATCGGGCGCAGCGCCTCGTCGTCGGCGGTGAAGCGGATCGACTGACCCTTCTTCGACACGAGCAGGAGATCGTCGTCGCCGCTGCACAGCTGCGCACCGACGAGCTCGTCGTCGCCGCGGAGGTTGATGGCGGCGAGACCGCCGGACCGGTTCGAGTCGAACGCGTCCAGACGCGACTTCTTCACGAGGCCGTTGCGGGTCGCGAGCACAAGGTAAGGGGCGTGGTCGTAACCCGAGATGCGGATCACCTGAGCGATCCGCTCCTCCGGCTGGAACGCCAAGAGGTTGGCGACGTGCTGGCCACGAGCGGTTCGGTTCGCCTCGGGAAGCTCGTACGCCTTCGCACGGTAGACGCGGCCCTTCGTGGTGAAGAACAGCAGCCAGTCGTGGGTGCTCGACACGAAGAAGTGAGCGACGATGTCGTCCTGCTTGAGTCCCGCGCCCTGCACGCCCTTGCCGCCGCGCTTCTGGCTGCGGTACAGGTCTGTCTTGGTGCGCTTGGCGTAGCCGGTCTCGGTGATCGTGACGACGACGTCCTCGCGGGCGATGAGATCCTCATCCGTCACGTCGCCCTCGGCACCGATGATCTGCGTGCGACGGTCGTCGCCGTACTTGTCGACGACCTCCTTCAGCTCGTCGCGGACGATCGCGCGCTGCCGCTCGGGACGCTCGAGGATGTCCTTCAGGTCGGCGATCTCGCGCTCGATCTCGGCCAACTCGTCGATGATCTTCTGACGCTCGAGAGCCGACAGACGACGCAGCTGCATCGCCAGGATCGCGTCGGCCTGGATCTCGTCGATGTCCAGGAGACTCATCAGTCCGCTGCGTGCGGCGTCGGTGTTGGCCGACGCGCGGATCAGCGCGATCACCTCGTCCAACGCGTCCAGAGCCTTCACCAGACCGCGGAGGATGTGCGCGCGCTCCTCCGCCTTGCGCAGCCGGTACCGCGTGCGTCGGATGATGACGTCGATCTGGTGCGCCACGTAGTAGCGGATCATCTGGTCCAGTCGCAGCGTGCGCGGCACCCCGTCGACGATCGACAGCATGTTCGCGCCGAAGTTGGTCTGGAGCTGGCTGTGCTTGTACAGGTTGTTCAGCACCACCTTGGCGACGGCGTCACGACGCAGCGTGATGACGATGCGCATGCCGGCGCGGTCGGACGACTCGTCGTCGATCTTGCTGATGCCCTTGAGCTTGCCGTCGTTGACCTGCTCGGCGATCGACCCGATCAGGTTGTCCGGGTTCACCTGGAACGGGAGTTCGGTGATCACCAACTGGGTGGTGCCCTTGTTCTCCTCGATGTCCACGACACTGCGCATGCGGATGCTGCCGCGGCCCGTCATGTAGGCGTCCTTGATGCCCTGGCTGCCGACGATCAGTGCGGCCGTCGGGAAGTCGGGGCCCTTGACGACGGCCATGCACGCCTCGAGCGTCGACTCCTCGTCGGCCTCGGGGTTCTCCAGCGCCCAGAACACCGCATCGGCCACTTCGCGGAGGTTGTGCGGCGGAATGTTGGTCGCCATGCCGACCGCGATGCCGCCCGAACCGTTGATCAGCAGGTTCGGGACGCGCGACGGCAGGACCGTCGGCTCCTCGGTCTTGCCGTCGTAGTTGGGAACGAAGTCGACGGTCTCCTCGGTGATGTCGCGAAGCATCTCCATCGCCAGCGGCGTGAGACGAGCCTCCGTGTAACGCATGGCGGCCGCGCCGTCGTTGCCGCGGGAACCGAAGTTGCCCTGGCCGTCGATCAGCGGGTAGCGCATCGACCACGGCTGCGCGAGACGGACCAGCGCGTCGTAGATCGAGCTGTCGCCGTGGGGGTGGTAATTACCCATCGTCTCCGACACCGGGCGGGCCGACTTCACGTAGCCGCGCTCAGGGCGGAAACCCGCGTCGAACGACGCGTACAGCAGACGACGGTGCACCGGCTTGAGGCCGTCGCGCACCTCAGGCAGTGCGCGGCCGACGATCACGCTCATCGCGTAGTCGATGTAGGAGTTCTGCATCTCCTGGCCGAGGTCGACGGGATCGATGCGGTCGCCGGTTCCGTCGCCGTTCAACGGGGACAGGTCGGTTTCGTCGCTCATGTGTTCACTTTCTTGGTTAGCGTCTCGACGGCGTCTCGACTCCGCTCGACGGGCTGTCGCCGATCAGAGCGGAGTCGAGCGGATCACACGTCGAGGAAGCGGACGTCCTTGGCGTTGCGGGCGATGAAACTGCGGCGTGCGGCGACGTCCTCACCCATCAGGATGGAGAACAGTTCGTCGGCGGCGGCCGCGTCGTCGAGGGTGACCTGCTTGAGGACACGGACGTCGGGGTCCATCGTGGTCTCCCACAGCTCGCTGGCGTTCATCTCGCCGAGACCCTTGTAGCGCTGGATGCCGTCGGCCATGTTGATCTTCTTGCCCGCGGCCTTGCCCGCCTCGAGCAGCGCGTCGCGCTCGCGGTCGCTGTACGCGAAGTCGGGTGCGGCGCCCTTCTGCCACTTGAGCTTGTACAGCGGCGGCTGCGCCAAGTAGACGTGGCCCTGCTCGATGAGCGGACGCATGAAACGGAACAGCAGCGTGAGCAGCAGCGTCGCGATGTGCTGGCCGTCGACGTCGGCATCGGCCATGAGCACGATCTTGTGGTACCGCAGCTTGGCGATGTCGAACTCGTCGTGGATGCCGGTGCCGAACGCCGTGATGATCGACTGGACTTCGGCGTTCTTGAGAACGCGGTCGATTCGAGCCTTCTCGACGTTGATGATCTTTCCGCGCAGCGGCAGGATCGCC
>JASLJL010000369.1 GCA_030152405.1 Gordonia sp. (in: high G+C Gram-positive bacteria)
CTGCTACTCGTCTCACAACGCAGCCTACACGTACGCTTCGCCCACACGTCGCGTCGCGTGACGCCTGCCGTGGCGGCCGCCATGCAAGAAACTCGAGTCGAACTGGCATACATCGAACAAAACGCACCGCTGGTCGGCGACGTCCTGGCGGGGGCCTCGGGTGAGGTGACGATCGTCCCGCTGCTGTTCGGCGACGGCTTCCACTCGAAGGTGGACCTCCCGGCGACACTGTCTGACGTCGCACTCGCGACGCCGTCTCTCCGGGTGGTCCAGACCCCGGTGCTCGGCCACTGCTCCCCCGTACCTGCACTCGTCGACCGTCTCCGGCAAGCGGGCCTGCGTCCGGGAGCCGGAGTGCTCATGTACGCCGTCGGCTCGAGCGACGAGTCGTCCGACGAGTCGATCCGCGCACGTGGCGAGGAGCTCTCGACTGTTCTCGGCGTCCCCGTGGAGACGGTCTTCGCCACGCGCCTCGGGTCCGAAGGCGAGGCCGTCGCCGAAGCCGTACGACGACTGCACGACGCCGGCGCCACCTCCATCGCCGCGTCACCCCTGTTTTTGTCCGCAGGTCTGCTCACCGAACGCACCGAGCAGTGGCTCGACGTCCACGCCCCCGGCAGTGTCGTCGCCGGTCCGATCGGTGCGCATCCGTCGATCGTCGCGGCGATCACCTCTCTCAGCGCGCGATTTGGCGCAGTCAGGCGACCGCAGCCCACACGCTAGCACCGGCGGCGCCGAAATCGACGCAGATCAATCCTGCGCGAAGATCTCCTCGAGGTACTCGCCGATGTCGTTCAATGCCGTGGTTCCGAGGCCGGTCACCCCGGCCAGATTGGCGACGAATCCGTGGACCTGGCCGTCGTACCGTCGGGCCTGTACGTCGACGCCCGCATCGGCGAGTCGGTGCGCGTACACCTCCCCCTGATCACGCAGCGGGTCGAACTCGGCGGTGACGACGAATGCCGGAGGCAGACCGGACAGATCCTCGACGAGCATCGGCGAGGCCCGCCAATCGAGCGGATCGGCCTGATAGCCCTCCCCGAACCAGCGGAGCACGTCGACGGTGATGAAGAACCCACGACCGTTCTCACGGAGCGACGGATAGGGCTTGGAGATGTCGGTGGCCGGGTAGATGAGAACCTGAGCGGCGAGCGCGGGCCCGCCGTTGTCACGGGCGTCGATCGCCGCCACGGTGGACAGGTTGCCGCCTGCGCTGTCGCCCGCCACTGCGATGCGCGACGGATCGCCGCCCAACTCTGCGGCGTGTTCACCGACCCACCGGGTCACTGCGATCGCGTCGTCGACCGCCGCGGGGAACGGGGCCTCGGGCCCCTTGCGGTAGTCGACGGACACGATGATCGCGCCGATCTGCTTGCACAACACCGACACCGGGCCGTGCACCGTTCCCGGGTTGCCCACGACGAAGCCGCCGCCCGGGAAGAAGATCACGACGGGGAACGGCCCGTCGCCCTCGGGGGTGTAGACCCGAACCGGGATGTCGCCCGCCGGTCCGGGGACCGCCCGCTCGGCGACGTCCGCCACGTCGACGGGCGCAGCTCCCGACCGGATGCTCAGCTTGTCGAACGCGGCACGCGCCTCGTCGAGCGGCATCTCGTGCAGCCCTCGACCGTTCTCGATCGCCGTGAGGAAAGCCTGGGTCTTCGGGTCGACTGGCACTGGTGCGCTCCGTTCATCGCTGCGGACTTCTCACCGACCAGTCTGCCGGACTGCATTCCGGCACGCGCTCAGCGCAACACTGCGTCGTTCAATCGAACGATGGTTTGCTGAATCTGAGAGAACTCTGAGTATTATCTCAGCTTATGAAACTTCGCCAGCTCATCGCCGCTTTCGCGATCGTCGGGTCGCTCGCCACAGCAGCGACTTTCGTTCCCTCTGTCACCCCCGAGGCTGACGCCGCACGCAGCGGTTACTGGGGAGCAATCTCCTGGGCCTACAACGGAGCGACCGGCTACGCGGTCAACTACCCGACCCAGCAGTCCGCGATCCGTGCCGCCAAGGGCCGGTGCGGATCACGATGCGGCTACATCAGCTTCTACCGTTCGTGCGGCGCCGTGGCCTACCGCTTCACGTCGTACCGCACCTACGTCGGCACCGCTCGCGGCTACCGGACGCGTGTCGGCGCCGAGCGCGCCGCACGGAAGCAGGCGGGATACGGCTCACACGTGCGCGGATGGGCGTGCACCTCGGGTCGCTGACCTCACGCACTTACGAGAAGAACCTGTCGTTCGCGAACGACAGGTTCTTCTCGTTTAGAGACACGACCTCAAGGATCGACGGGGGTCAGTCGCCCGAGAGCTGCGGCACCTTCGTGGCGCGGGCGAAGATCGACTCCCCCGCCTGAAGATGCAGGGCGTTCTGATCGCCGCGGGTGATCTGTGCGACGAAGTCCTCACCCGTCGTGGCGGCCTTGAGCTCGACGCGTGTCTCGAAGCCGAGGTTCACCACGCGTTCCACCGTCGCCTTCACGACACCGGTGTCGAGCGCCGTGTCGGGTCCGGGGAACACCATCTCCGGAGTGCGGCCGAGGCGGATGTCGTGAGGCCGGACCAGTTCGCCATTGAGCCTCGACACCGATCCGAGGAACGACGCGACGAACACGTTGTCCGGACGGTCGTAGAGATCGTCCGGCGCGCCGACCTGCTCGATGCGCCCCTTGTTGAGCACCGCGATCCGATCGGAGACGTCGAGCGCCTCCTGCTGATCGTGCGTGACCAGCACGGTCGTCACGTTCACCTCGTCGTGCAGCTTGCGGAGCCACTTGCGCAGATCTTCGCGGACCTTCGCGTCCAGCGCGCCGAACGGCTCGTCGAGCAGCAGCACCTGCGGGTCGACAGCGAGCGCACGAGCGAGCGCCATGCGCTGACGCTGGCCGCCCGACAGCTGTGCGGGGTAACGCTTCTGGAAGACGGTGAGCCCGACGATGTCGAGCAGTTCGTCGACCTTCTTCTTGATCTCGTCCTTCGGGCGCTTGCGGATCTTGAGGCCGAACGCGATGTTCTCGCGCACAGTCAGGTGCTTGAACGCGGCGTAGTGCTGGAACACGAAGCCGATGTCGCGCTGCTGGGGCGATGCGCCCGACACGTCGCGGCCGTTGATCTTCACCGTGCCGGAGTCGAGCTGGTCGAGACCCGCGATCGCTCGAAGGAGCGTCGACTTCCCCGAACCGGACGGTCCGAGGAGCGACGTGAGGGACCCCTCCGGGATGTCGATCGACACGTCGTCGAGGGCCGCGAACTCGCCGTAGCGCTTGTTCGCGCCGATCACCGAGATGGACATGTCAGATCTTCTCCTGCGCTTGATTCGTGCTGTTGGCGGCGGGTGCGGATTCGACGACCGTCGCGCTGGCGTCGGCCACCCGGCCTTGGACGCGTCGTTCGACGATGGTCATGACGACGAGGACGACGATCGCCACCAGCATGAGCAGGGTGGCCGCCGCGTAGGCGCCGTACTCGTTGTAGTCGTCGGTGTAACGGGAGTGGACGAGGAGGGTGAGTGTCTGCGAGACGCCGGGGAAGTTCGACGACACCATCGTCACCGCGCCGTACTCGCCGAGCGCGCGGGCCACCGTCAGGACCACACCGTAGGTGAGGCCCCAGCGGATCGCCGGGAGGGTGATCCGCCAGAACGTCTGCCAGCCGGTCGCGCCCAGCGTGGACGCCGCCTCCTCCTGCTCGGTGCCGATCTCCCGGAGGACCGGCTCCACCTCGCGGACCACGAACGGAAGCGTCACGAAGATCGTCGCCAGGACCATGCCGGGCAACCCGAAGATGATGCGGAAGCCGAGCGACTCGATGCCGCCGAACCAGCCGTCCACACCCCAGAGCGCGATCAATGCGACACCGACGACCACCGGCGACACGGCGAACGGCAGATCGACGACGGCCTGCAGCACGCCCTTCCCTCGGAAACGCCCGCGGGCCAGGGCGATCGCCGTGACGATGCCGAACACCACGTTCAACGGGACGACGATCACCACGATCAGCAATGAGAGCTGCAGCGCGGAGATGGCCGCGGGCGTGGTGATCCAGTCCCAGAACTGGCCGACGCCGTGCTCGAACGAGCGCCAGAAGATCAGTCCGACGGGCACCAGCAGCAACACCAGGATGTAGAGGAGCGCCACCGTGCGCAATCCCAGTCGCGTCCATTTCGAGACGATCATTCCGAACCCTCCCGACGTGTCTGGACGCGTGAGACCACGCGCAGGACGAACAGCACCACGAATGCGATGACGAGCAACGCCACCGACACCGCCGCGGCGTTGACCGGCTCGTCGACCTCGATCTGCTGCTGGATGTACTGCGACGCGACCTGAGTCTTGCCCGGGATGTTGCCGCCGATCAGGACGACCGAGCCGAACTCACCGATCGCTCGAGTGAACGCGAGGCCCGCGCCGGTCAGGATCGACGGAAGAAGCGCCGGCAACACGATCTTCAACCAGATGGTGCGGTTGTTCGCCCCGAGGACGGCCGCCGCCTCCTCGACGCTCGTGTCGAGTTCCATGAGGACTGGCTGCACCTGGCGCACCACGAACGGCAGCGTGACGAACGTGAGAGCGATGACGACCGCGGGCTGTGTCGCCGCCAGGTGGACGCCGATCGGACTGTTGGGTCCGTACAGCGACAGCAGGACGAGGCTCGCGACGATGGTCGGGAGGGCGAACGGCAGGTCGATGACCGCGTTCACGAAGCCCTTGCCCGGGAAGTCGTCGCGGACGAGGACCCACGCGATGATGGTGCCGAACACGACGTTCACCAGCGCCACGACGAGCGAGATGACCACCGTGATCCCGAGCGTGTCGAGAGCCGCCGGGTCGGTGATGCCGTCCCAGAAACCGCTCGGCCCGTCGTCGAACGACTGCGCGACGATCGCCGCGAGCGGCAGCAGGACGATGATGCTCAACCACAGTCCGGCGACACCGACGGTGAGACCGGTGCCCACCCGGCCGCCGGACCGTGTCGTCGGCTCCGTCGGTGAGACGACGGGAGTGTCGGTGCTCAACTGCCCGCCTCCTTCTTGTAGATCTCGGTGATCGATCCGTCCGAGCCGAAGAGCTGCTTGTCGATGGCCTTCCAGCCGCCGAGGTCGTCGACGGTCCACAGCTTGGTGATGTCTCCCGGGAACAGCGACGCCGTCTCAGCCTTCACCGACGCGTCGACCGGCCGGAATCCCGCGTTGGCCCAGAGTCGCTGCGCCGCCGGGGTGAACAGGTACTCGACGAACGTCTGTGCCGCGGCCCGGTCGTCGCCGGTGTCGACGACGGCTACCGGGTTGTCGATCCGGAAGGTCTCCGACGGGACGATGTAGTCCACTCGTTCGGTCGGATCGGCCTCCGGATTCTTCCGCTTCAGCATGATCGCCTCGTTCTCGTAGCTGATCAGGACGTCGCCCTGACCCTTCTCGAACGCGGTGGTCGCCTCGCGGCCGGACTTCGGGAGCACCTTGACGTGATCCCGGACGAGATCGTTGACGTACTGCAGCCCGGCGGCCGGGTTCTTGCCGCCGTCGCTCTCCGCCGCATAGGGCGCGAGGAGGTTCCACTTGGCCGAACCGGAGCTGCCCGGGTTCGGCGTCACCACCTCGATGCCGGGACGCAGCAGATCGTTCCAGGAGTGGATGTTCTTCGGGTTCCCCTCCCGCACCACCAGCGCGACGACCGAGCCGAACGCCACCGACTTGTTCGGGAAGCGAGACTCCCAGTCGTCGTCAACGAGACCCGCCTTGGCGAGCCGGGTCACATCGGGTGCGACGGAGAACGCGACCACGTCGGTCGGCAGCCCACGGGCCACCTTGCGGGACTGATCACCGGACGCACCGTACGACTGCGAGAATCCGATGTCGCCGCCGGCGTCCGTCGCACGGAACGCCGGGATGATCTTGTCGAAACCGGTCTTCGGCGTCGCGTACGCGACAAGGTTGATGTGCCTGGAGCCCGACGAGATGTCGACGCCGCCCGGCTTGTCCGTCGAACCGCCGCCACAGGCGACCGCCGACGCGACGAGCGCGGCGGCCATCGCCAGGCAGCCGATCACGCGGCGTGGACGCGATACGCGTCTCAAGGTGTATCCAGTACTCACAGCACTGAAGATAACGACCTCGCGGTACCCGCTACAACGTCGCGAGTTCGCCGCCTGCGTGCCGCATGACCTGCGTCGATCGGTGTGCTTGCCGACGGTCGTTCCGGTGAACTGCGGTTATCGTCGCATCGACGGCCCGCGCCGTAGCCTCATGGTTTTTCGTTCACGCTGATTGAAAGTCGTGGCGACCGACGGCGCAGCGCTGCGTCACCGGGTCAGGAACCAGGCGAGCACCACGAGGATGATGAGCGCGACCAGCGCCAGCGTCACTTTGGAACGGAACATGCCTCAGATACCCAATCCGTGATCGTCTCCGACGTCGCCCCTGCTGAACAGTGCGACCAGCCGGGAGACGAGGAAGTTGACGGCGACGGCGATGACCGTGGCGAGCGGGATGGCGACCAGCAGGAACACCACCAGCTGCGGCACGAAGGGAAGTCCGGTGAGCCATTCCTCCACGGAGTCCCACCACGACAGCAGTCCGTCCACGTGCGTCGGCCCCTCGTCTCGTCGATGTCGGAGCGAGAACTCGCTCCGACCAGCAGTCTACTCGCCGACCGAGACGAGCCCGCGCCGCGCCAACAGCGGTGTGATCTGCGCCGTACGGCCGAGCATCGCGGCGTGCGCCTGCACCGGGTCCTCGCTGTCGCCCTTGGAGAGGACCGCGTCCGCGAACGTCTGGCCGAGCCGGCGATCGAGACCTCCACCCGCCAGGAACCACTGCTCGGTCTCGGCGTCGAGCACCTCGGACCAGATGTACGAGTAGTACGCCGACGAGTAGCCGCCGCCGAACACGTGATTGAAGTACGTGGTCCGGTAGCGCGGCGGGATCAGCTCGGTCGCCAGTCCCGCGTCGGCCAGAGCCCGCTCTTCGAACGCCAGCACGTCGGCGGGCACGTCGTCCGGTCCGAGGCGGTGCCAGGCGAGATCGAGTGCCGCAGCCGCCAGGTATTCGACGGTGGAGTGCGCGGTCTCGGTCGCGGTCGACGCACGCACCGCGTCGAGGAGCGCCGCGGGAGCTGGTTCCCCGGTGCGGTGATGCTGCGCGTACCGTCCGACGACATCCGGGTGCAGGGCCCACATCTCGTTGACCTGCGACGGGAACTCGACGAAGTCGCGCGGTACGGAGGTCCCGGACTGGGAGGCGTAGTCGACGTCGGACAGGAGGCCGTGTATCGCGTGACCGAACTCGTGGAACACCGTGACCAGCTGGTCGAGGGTCAGGAGGCACTTCTCCCCCGGCTCCGGCTTGGTCAGGTTCGACACGTTGACGATGATCGGCGACGACCCGAGCGCACGCGACTGGTCGACGATGTTGTTCATCCACGCGCCCCCGCGCTTGGACGGGCGGGCGAAGAAGTCGCCGAGGAACAGACCGATCCCCGCGCCGTCGCGCGACACCTCCCACACCCGCACGTCGGGGTGATACCCCTTCAGGTCCGGTCGGGGAGTCATCGTGAGCCCGTACAGCTTCTCGGCCGCAGCGAACACGCCGTCGCTGAGCACAGCCTCGAGTTCGCAGTACTCCTCGAACTCGTCGATGTCGACGCCGCCGCCCGCGGCCCGTTGATCGGAGGCGAGCGCGAACGTCACGTCCCACGGCTCGATGTCGACACCGCCGGAGATGCGCTCGATCTCGCGCCGCCCGGCGTCCATCGCCGTCGCCCCGAGGTCCTTCAGCAGATCGGCGACCGTCTGCGCCGACGGCGCCGTCTCCTCCGCGATCACGTAGTCGGCGTGCGTCTCGTAGCCGAGCAGTCGAGCCCGACGGGCCCGGAGTTCGACGATCTCGCGGATCATCTCCCGCGTGTCGTGCTCGTTTCCTCGAGCGCACCGGTTGATCGACGCCTCGTAGACGCGACGTCGCGCGTCCGACGACGTCAGCTTCGCGACGCTCCCCTGGCTGGTCGGCAGTTCCAGGGCGATCAGCCAGCCGTCGTCGTGCCCGGCCTCGGCGGCGGCGCGCCGCGCGGCCGCGATCTCGCCGTCCGACAGTCCGTCCAGGTCAGTCGGGTCGTCGAACAGGACGGCGGACGCATTGGTGTCGTCGAGACTGGCGACGTTGACCACCGACTTCGGGCAGCGTCTCCTCGACG
>JASLJL010000409.1 GCA_030152405.1 Gordonia sp. (in: high G+C Gram-positive bacteria)
CGCGACGTTTGGCTGGGCACGGTCAAGCACCTCGCCCAGCTGCCCTGAGCGCGTCTCCCTGCGTCAGGCGATTCTGGCCCGTTCGGTGATGACCGTCATCGATCCCGGTGCGACCTCGGTGAACCCGGCGTCGCGGACGGCGGCCGCCGCACCGCGGTCCGCGGCATCGACGAGGTCTGACCACCGGGCGGGCGTCGCGAGACGAACGTCGAGCGGGCAGCCCGCGAGGTGCCAGTCGTGCGCCTCATCCAACGAGAACAGCGCGACGCCGAGCATCGATGCGTGCCCCACCTGCGCCGCCGCCTTGCCCACGGTCATGTCGAGGTCGGGGTTGAGCCACAGGCAGAGCCCCTCGGCGTCGCCGCTCGGATCAGTCGTCGACAGGTCGCCGTCGACGTCGGTCCCGCCGATCTGAAGCTTGCGCACGCGCGGGTCCACATCGCCGACACGGCCGGGGACGAACGCGCGCGCCTGGCAACCGTCGTGCTCGGCGGTGACACCCCACAGGCTCTGCACGTCGTTCCACTGCTTCCCTCGCGCACGTCGTGCGATCTTCCGGATCCGGGCGGCGCACCACGCGTCGAGTCCGCTCGCCCACGGGCCCTCGGCCTCCGCCCGCGGGTCGAGGCACACCAGCACGGCCGCCTGCGCCGCGGCGACCAACAGACCGTGCCTGTTCGGCGGATCGGTCTTCTCGATGCGCAGCACCATTCCCATGGCGAGCACGTCGGCGGGGTCCTCGGGATCGGTGCCGCCGCCGACATAGCCGACGAGACGGTCGTAGACGTCGGAGAACACGGTCCTACGATCCGAGCGGCACGCGACGCAACGTGCCGTCCTCGATGTCCGCCGCCTCGATCTCGTCGCGCGTCATCCCGAGCATGAACAGCACCGCGTCGAGGAACGGATGATCGAGGGTCGTGTCCGCCACTTCCCGAAGCGCGGGCTTGGCGTTGAACGCGATGCCCATGCCTGCGGCCGCGAGCATGTCGATGTCGTTGGCGCCGTCGCCGACCGCGATCGTCTGTTCCATCGGCACCCCGACCTGATCGGCGAAGGCACGAAGGGCGCGAGCTTTTCCGGGACGGTCGACGACCTCGTCGATCACGCGACCGGTCAGCTTGCCGTCGACGATCTCGAGAGTGTTCGCGCGCACGAAGTCGAGCTCGAGTTCCAGTGCGAGAGGCTCGATCACCTGGCGGAATCCGCCCGACACCACGCCGCAGTGGTACCCGAGACGGTTCAGGGTCCGGATCGTCGTGCGTGCCCCCGGCGTCAGTTCGAGTGCGGCCGCGACGCGCTCGATGACCTCCTCGTCGAGCCCTTCCAGCGCCTTCACGCGCTCGTGCAGGGATTCGGCGAAGTCGAGCTCTCCGCGCATCGCGGCCTCGGTCACGGCGGCGACTTCGGCCTCCCGGCCCGCCTCGGCGGCGAGCATCTCGATCACCTCGCCCTGAATGAGGGTCGAGTCCACGTCGAAGACGATCACGCGCTTGGCGCGCCGGGCGAGTCCGCCGCGTTCGACGGCCACGTCGATCGGGAATCGTGTGGCGACAGTGACCAGGCCCGCACGCAACGCGGTCTCGATCTGTGCGTCGTCGCTCACCGTGACCATCAGTTCGAGGCCCGTCAGCGGGTAGTCGGCGACCCCGCGGATCGAGTCGATGTTGCCCCCGCAGCTCGCGACCTCGGCGGCGACCGCCTGGAACGACTCCGCCGACACCGGCTGGCCGAGGATGACGATCGCGTGGGTGGACGGTCGGCGTCCGTTCGACGTCGCGTCCACCGCGAGCTCCACCGACATCCCGCGGGAGTGCATCGGCAGATCGACGGCGTCGAGGACCGCGGCCGCCGAACCCGTCGTCGACACGAGCACTCCGAGCGTCAGGTGATTGTGGATGACCACCTGCTCCACGTCGAGCAGATCGACGCCGACGCCGGCCAACGCGCCCATCAACGACGACGTCACGCCCGGCCGATCGGGTCCGCTGACGGTGATGAGAATGGTCCGCTTCGTCTGCTCAGTGTCCACCCAAGAATTATGAAGGCTCCGACCGCACGATGTCTCATCGGCCCGGCCATCGGCGGGACGGAACGACGACGGGGCCCGTCCGAGAAGTTCTCGGACGGGCCCCGTCGGTTGTCAGTGCGTCAGTGCGCGTCGTGCTTGTCGCTGCCCCAGCCGACATGGGCCTCGGCGCGCATGCGCTCCACCATGTGCGGGTAGTGCAGCTCGAACGCCGGGCGCTCCGAGCGGATACGCGGCAGCTCGGTGAAGTTGTGACGCGGCGGCGGGCAGCTGGTGGCCCACTCGAGCGAGTTGCCGAAGCCCCACGGATCGTCGACGGTCACGACCTCGCCGTAGCGGTAGCTCTTGAAGACGTTCCACAGGAACGGCAGCGTCGACAGGCCGAGAACCAGCGCGCCCACGGTGGAGACGAGGTTCAGCTCGGTGAAGCCGTCGGACGGCAGGTAGTCGGCGTAACGACGCGGCATGCCCTCGTTGCCCAGCCAGTGCTGCACCAGGAACGTGAGGTGGAAGCCGATGAAGGTCAGCCAGAAGTGCCACTTGCCGAGCGTCTCGTCGAGCAGGCGACCGGTCATCTTCGGGAACCAGAAGTAGATGCCCGCGTAGGTGGCGAACACGATGGTGCCGAAGAGCACGTAGTGGAAGTGCGCGACCACGAAGTACGAGTCCGAGACGTGGAAGTCGATCGGCGGTGCGGCGAGCAGGACGCCGGTCAGGCCACCGAAGAGGAACGTCACGATGAAGCCGATCGAGAACAGCATCGGCGTCTCGAACGTTATGCGGCCCTTCCACATCGTTCCGATCCAGTTGAAGAACTTCACGCCGGTCGGAACCGCGATCAAGAACGTCATGAAGGAGAAGAACGGCAGCAGGACCGAGCCGGTCACGTACATGTGGTGAGCCCACACGGCGACGGACAGCGCGGCGATGGCGAGGGTCGCGTAGACCAGACCCGAGTAGCCGAAGAGCGGCTTACGCGAGAAGACCGGGAACACCTCGGACACGATGCCGAAGAACGGCAGGGCGATGACGTACACCTCGGGGTGGCCGAAGAACCAGAAGAGGTGCTGCCACAGGATCACGCCGCCGTTGGCGGGGTCGTACAGGTGAGCACCGAACTGGCGATCGACCTCGAGGCCCATCAGCGCTGCGGTGAGCAGCGGGAAGATAAGCAGGATCAGCACGCTGGTGACCAGGATGTTCCAGGTGAAGATCGGCATGCGGAACATGGTCATGCCCGGGGCGCGGAGGCACACCACGGTGGTGATCATGTTGACCGCGCCCAGGATGGTGCCCAGACCGGCGACGCCCAGACCCATGATCCACAGGTCGGCGCCGACGCCCGGCGAGTGCACCATGTCGGTGAGCGGGGTGTAGGCGGTCCAACCGAAGTCGGCGGCGCCGCCCGGCGTCAGGAACCCGCCGAGAGCGATCAGGTTGCCGAAGAGGAACAGCCAGTAGCCCAGCGAGTTCAGACGCGGGAACGCGACGTCGGGCGCGCCGATCTGCAGCGGGAGGACGAAGTTGGCGAAGCCGATGACGATCGGCGTCGCGTACATCAGCAGCATCACGGTGCCGTGCATGGTGAAGAGCTGGTTGAACTGCTCGTTCGACAGGAACTGGAGTCCCGGATGAGCAAGCTCGGCACGCATCAGAAGCGCCATCAGTCCGCCGACGAGGAAGAAGGCGAAACAGGTGACGATGTACATCTGACCGATCAGCTTGTGATCGGTGGTGGTGATGAGCTTGTAGAAGAAAGAGCCCTTGGGCTGGTAACGCTCAGGGTAGGGGCGCTGAGCCTCCACCTGAGTCGTCGGCTGATCTACCGCGGTCACAGATTCCTCCTCGTGAGCACCGTCGACGTCGGTTTCCCGGTCGGCGGCACTGGACCTTCGTCCGTCCTAACTGCTGTGGCGCCGACCGAAGACAGCGCGCTGCACCACTGATCGTAGACCAGAGTCGGCCCCGATTCCGACTGGGTCCTACGAACTGTCGTAATACCCGGGTCGGCATGCGCGCCAGGCCTGGTCGCCACGGCTGCCGCGCGTCGGCGCGGTGCTAGCGTAGGCCCGTGCGTACAGACCTTCGACGACTCCCCCGCGGCCGGTCGGCCACCGCCGTCGCGTGCGCCGTCGCCCTCACGATGAGCGTCGCGGCGTGCGGCTCGGACGACGACGTTCTGCGCACACCGGACGGCTCGGTCATCTCCACCACGACGACCAGATTCGCCGAGGTGAACATCGTCAACGCCGGGCGCGACTACTCGCGGACCTGCCTCGCACCGACCGCCGTCGACGCGGGCCGGCCGGACGTGAAGCGCATCGTCGTCACGGACCCCGCTCTGCTCGACGCCGTGTGCGCCCTGGGCCTCGCGCCCGCGGTTCGCGCGATCGTCGCGCCCGAGGGCTCGGTCCCGGCCTACCTCGGCCCCGACCTGGCCGCCGTCCCCCGGCTCGACGACACGCCCACCGCCGCCCAGGTGACATCGGCCCACCCGGA
>JASLJL010000468.1 GCA_030152405.1 Gordonia sp. (in: high G+C Gram-positive bacteria)
TCGACGTCGACGCCGCGGCGGACGCCGGGAACCGAGCGTTGCGGGCAGAGTACGGCGACCGCGTGCCGGTGATCGTGCTCGACGGCGTCGAGCACGGCTATTGGGAGGTCGACGAACCGCGCCTGCGCGCCGACCTCGACAGTCGCCGTCGACGGTCCGCTCACTCCGATGTCTGACTGCCCACATTGAGACGAGCCCGGGTGCATTCGCACCCGCCTGTGATCTAGCCTGGAAAGACATGTGCCCATCGGATCGGCATCACAGGGGTGCCGGGCAACCGGTTGGCTGGAAACGGGCGATGCAGTGAGTGTCTTGTTGTTCGGGGTGTCCCATCGGAGCGCTCCGGTGTCGGTTCTCGAACGACTCACCGTCTCCGAGACCGACCGGCCCAAGATCGTCGAGGCACTGGTCCGTTCGCCCGCGGTCTCCGAGGCGATGCTCGTCTCGACCTGCAATCGGGTCGAGGTGTACGCGGTCGTCGAGGCCTTCCACCCGGCGCTCGAGGCGGTCGGCGACGTGTTCGGCGACCACACCGGCATGACCGTCGCCGAACTCACCGGACACGCCTACGTCCGCTATTCGGAGTCGGCGGTGGAGCACCTCTTCACCGTCGCCGCAGGGCTCGACTCCATGGTGGTCGGCGAGCAGCAGATCCTCGGCCAGATCCGCTCGGCGTACACCGAGGCCGACCAGCACAAGTCCGCGGGGCGGACGCTGCACGAACTGGCGCAGCAGGCGTTGCGAGTGGGCAAGCGGGTCCATCACGAGACCGGCATCGACCGCGCCGGCGCGTCCGTCGTGTCGGTGGCCCTCCATCGCGCACGTGCGGTCCGCGACGCGGGCGCCGGCCACGCGCCCATCCGACGTGCCGTCGTCTTCGGCGCGGGCGCCATGGGATCCCTCGCGACCAGTCAGCTCGCACGCGACGGCGTCGACGAGATCACCATCGTCAACCGGACGGCGGCACGCGCCGACGAACTCGCCGCCGGTGTCGCCGAGCGGTACGGGATCGTCGCCCACGGTGCGTCGTTCGACGCGATGGCCGACGCGATGGCCGACGCCGACGTCGTCGTGACGTGCACCGGCTCGGTCAGTGCCGTCGTCGGAGTGGCCGACGTGCACTCCGCACTCAAACAGCGCGTCAATCCGGCGCCGCTCATGTTCTGCGACCTCGGCATCCCGCGCGACGTGGACCCGGTGGTCGCCGCGCTGCCCGGCGTCCACGTGATCGACATCGAGGGCCTCCGCGACGACGAGGAGACCAAGGCCGCGCAGGACGACGCCGTCGCGGCCCGCGGCATCGTCGCGAACGAGCTCGCCGAGTATCTCGCCGCACAGCGTCAGGCGGAGGTGACGCCGACCGTCGCCGCGCTGCGGCAGCGGGCCGCCGACGTCGTCGAAGCGGAGATCCTGCGGCTGCATTCGCGTCTGCCCGACTTGGACGCCGGTCAGCGCGACGAGGTCGCCAAGACCGTGCGTCGCGTCGCGGACAAGCTCATGCACGCGCCGACGGTACGCGTGAAGCAACTCGCGTCCAGCGGTCGGGGCGATCACTACGCGGAAGCGCTCCGCGAACTCTTCGAACTCAAACCCGGTGCAGCCGAGTCGGTCTCGGCCTCCGAAGCCGGGATCGCCGCGCATGGCGACTCCGACTCCCTCTGAGCTGGGCCCGCTCGACTCGACGAACACGACGACAGGACGGCTTCAACGTGTCTAATTCTGCGAACAATCCCTCGACTCCGCTCGGGGACCAGGGGAACGCGACCGGGGAGCGGGGCGTGATCAGAATCGGAACGCGTGGCTCCCTGCTCGCGACCACCCAGGCGCAGGGCATCGCCGACCGTCTCATCGCCAACGGGCACCCCGCCGAGCTCGTCATCATCACCACCGACGGCGACACCTCGACCGCTCCGGTCGCGCAGATCGGCGTCGGCGTGTTCACCACCGCCATCCGCACCGCGCTCCGCAACGGGGAATGCGACGCCGCGATCCACTCGTACAAGGATCTGCCGACGGCGCCCGAGGACGACCTCGCGATGGCGGCCGTTCCCGAGCGTGTCGATCCCCGAGATGCGCTGGTCAGCCGGGACGGAATGGTCCTCGGCGCGCTGCCCTCGGGCTCGACCGTCGGCACCTCGTCGCCGCGCAGGGCCGCGCAGCTTAAAGCACTGGGTCTCGGTTTGGAAATTCGCCCCCTAAGAGGCAACCTTGATTCTCGGTTGGGCAGAGTCGCGAACGGGGAACTGGACGCGGTGGTGGTCGCCCGAGCCGGATTGGTGCGCATCGGTCGAACCGACGCAGTCACCGAGGCGCTTGACCCCGTGGTCATGCTGCCCGCTCCGGCACAGGGGGCCCTGGCCGTCGAGTGTCTCGCCGACGATGCCGAACTGGTGAGAATACTCGCCGAGTTGGACGATCCGTCCACCCGTGCAGCGGTCGACGCCGAACGCGCAGTGCTCGCGGCCCTCGAGGCCGGATGCACCGCTCCGGTCGGAGCCATCGCCGAGGTGGTCGAGTCGATCGACTCCGACGGGCGCATCTTCGACGAGCTCTCGCTTCGCGCGGGAGTGGCGGCCGAGGACGGATCGGACGTGATCCGTGCTTCGGTGGTGGGCCCGGTGGATCGTGCCGCCCGACTCGGCAAGGATCTCGCCGCCGAACTGCTGGAGCTCGGCGCGGCCGCCTACGTGCCTGGGAACTGATTCCCGGACGCGGGCCGTCCACACTCCGGCAAGAGGAAGTCGACGGGCCGGGCGGACCGGGTCGTCGAACGAACTGCAGCCCCCTGGGCGGGGGCAGGAGAGTGCGCACGCATGAGCCGTACGAAGAATGCTAAACCCGGCCGGATCCTGTTCGTGGGGTCGGGTCCCGGTAATCCGGACCTCCTGACCGTCAAAGCGCAGAACGTGCTGGTGAACGCGACATCGGCGTTCGTCGACCCAGACGTTCCCGCCGGCGTCGTCGCTCTGATCGGCTCGGCGCACGCGCAGGCCGAACCGGTGCCGACCCGCGCCGGCCGCAAGGCCGCCGAAGCGGCAGCCGCCGAGGCCGCCGCGCAGGAGACCGTCGACGTGGTCCGTCCCGCGCTCGGGGAACCGGCACAGGTCGCCAAGACCCTCGTCGCCGAAGCCAAGACCGGCGTCAACGTGGTCCGCGTGGTGGCGGGCGACCCGATGAGCGCCGATTCGGTCCTCGCCGAGATCAGCGCCGTCGCGCGGACCTCCGTCTCGTTCGAGGTGCTCCCGGGGATCCCGGCCGACGCGGTGGTGCCGAGCTTCGCCGGAATGCCGATCGGCTCCGGCCACACCGTCGCCGATGTCCGAGGCGACATCGACTGGGCGGCCCTCGCGGCCGCACCCGGACCGCTCGTCCTGCACGCGACGTCCGGTCACCTCGCCGAACTGGCCAGCGAGCTCACTGAGCACGGCGTCGCTCCGCAGACGCCGGTCGCCATCACCGTCAACGGCACGACGTGCGCCCAGCGCACCATCGAAGCCACCCTCGCCACCGTCAACGACCTCGGCAACGCGCTCGCCGGACCGCTCGTGCTGACGGTCGGCAAGGTCGTGACCCAGCGCGCCAAGTTCTCCTGGTGGGAGTCGCGGGCGCTCTACGGTTGGACCGTCCTGGTGCCCCGCACCAAGGATCAGGCCGCAGACATGAGCGAACGGCTCGAGTCGCACGGCGCCATCCCACGTGAGGTCCCGACGATCGCCGTGGAACCGCCGCGCAGCCCGGCGCAGATGGAACGCGCCGTCAAGGGCCTCGTCGACGGCCGCTACCAGTGGGTCGTGTTCACATCGACCAACGCCGTGCGGGCCGTGTGGGAGAAGTTCGAGGAGTTCGGGCTCGACGCGCGCGCGTTCTCGGGCGTCAAGATCGCCTGCGTCGGCGAAGCGACCGCGGAGAAGGTCCGCTCCTTCGGCGTCAACCCCGAGCTGCTGCCGAGCGGCGAGCAGTCGTCCCTGGGTCTCCTCGAGGAGTTCCCGCCGTACGACGAGGTGTTCGATCCGGTGGATCGCATCCTGCTGCCTCGCGCCGACATCGCCACCGAGACCCTCTCGGAGGGACTGCGGGAACGCGGCTGGGAGATCGACGACGTCACCGCGTACCGCACCGTCCGGGCGGCGCCGCCGCCGGTCGAGACCCGCGAGATGATCAAGACCGGCGGATTCGACGCCGTCTGCTTCACCTCGAGCAGCACCGTGCGCAACCTCGTCGGCATCGCGGGCAAGCCGCACGCGCGCACCATCGTCGCGTGCATCGGCCCGAAGACCGCGGAGACCGCCGTGGAGTTCGGACTGCGCGTGGACGTGCAGCCGGAGTCGGCGTCGATCCCGGATCTCGTCGACGCCCTCGCCGCGCACGCCTCGGCACTGCGCGCCGAAGGTGCGCTCCCGCCGCCGCGCAAGAAGTCCCGCCGTTCGCGTTCGTGACCCGGAGGTCCGCATGAGCACTGGTTTCACCCGTCTGCGTCGACTGCGCACCACGCCCGCGATGCGCAGGCTCGTCGCCGAGACCCGGTTGCACCCGGCCCAGCTGGTGTTGCCGATGTTCGTCGCCGACGGAATCGACGCTCCGCGCGAGATCAGTTCGATGCCGGGCGTCTACCAGCACACGATGGCCTCCCTGCGTGAAGCGGCCGCGGACGCCGTGGCCGCGGGGATCGGCGGACTCATGCTGTTCGGCGTGCCCGCCGAGACCGACAAGGACGGCGTCGGTTCCGGTGCGGACGATCCGGACGGTGTGCTCAACCGCGCGCTGCGCGTGCTGCGTGACGATCTCGGCGACACCACGGTCCTGATGGCCGACACGTGCCTCGACGAGTTCACCGATCACGGGCACTGCGGCGTCCTGGACGCCGACGGCCGGGTCGACAACGATGCGACGCTGCCCCGGTACGAGGCGATGGCCGTCGCGCAGGCCCGCGCCGGAGCGCACGTGGTCGCGCCCAGCGGCATGATGGACGGCCAGGTGGCGGCCATCCGTGCCGCGCTCGACGACGCCGGATTCGCCGACGTCACGATCCTCGCCTACACCGCCAAGTACGCCTCGGCCTTCTACGGACCGTTCCGCGAGGCCGTCGGATCGTCGTTGCAGGGCGACCGACGCACCTACCAGCAGGACTCGGCCAACCGCCTCGAATCGCAGCGCGAACTCCTTGCGGACCTCGACGAGGGCGCCGACATGGTGATGGTCAAACCCGCGATGAGCTACCTCGACGTGGTGCGCGACGTCGCCGACCGTACCGACGCCCCCGTCGCGGCGTACCAGGTCAGCGGCGAGTACGCGATGATCTCGGCCGCCGGCGCCCAGGGATGGATCGACGCCGATGCCGCGTTCGACGAATCCGTGCTGTCGATCGCGCGGGCGGGTGCGTCGATCATCCTGACGTACGCGGCAGTCGACATCGCGCGACGGCTCACCGCACGCGCGTAGGGGCCTCGCGGTCACGCTGTGAACCCGACCGCGTTCGACCAATTACTCTGGTGACATGACCGACCCCGTACCCGGTACAACGGACGCGCCCTCTCGCCCGGACAGCGTGCGACTCGCAGTGGAGCTGTGGGGCGTCGTCGTGCTTGCGGAGCTGATCACCTTCATCGCTCAGTACCCCGTGCTGCGGGAGAGGATGCAGGAGGCCGTCGACCAGATGGTCAAGGACGGCCAGGAAGTGCCCGCGAGCGTCACGTCGATCTCGATCATCTCGATGGTGATCGTCGGGGCCGTGCTCACGGCGACGATCACCGTGAGCAC
>JASLJL010000007.1 GCA_030152405.1 Gordonia sp. (in: high G+C Gram-positive bacteria)
CTCGCGTCGGTGATGCGCGCATTCGCCGAGCATCATGCGCGCGGCCACACCAGCGCGCGGATCGTGAACTACGAGCTCTCCGCGCTCGAACCCGACCATCGTCGTTCCGTGGTCGCCCTGCGGCGCGAGATCACCGGCCGCGTGCGCGCCATCGTCGACGCCGGCGTCGCGTCCTCCGACTTCGACGTCGACGACCCGCACAGCACCACCAACACCCTGCTGTCGATGGGCATCGACATCGCACGCTGGTACCGGGAGGACGGACACCTGTCCCCCGACGAACTCGGCGAGTTCTACGCGACGGTCGCTCTGCGCGTCGTCGGGGCGCCGGAAGCTACCCGAAGGCGATGATCTGCGACACACCCGGGATCGTCGGGAACAAATCACTGGCCCCATACGTCTGACAAGGTGTAGCAATGATGCACCGACCAGGTACGTCATCTGACGAGACGGAGGAAGCCATGCCTGACATCGCAACGCCCGACACTGTCGTCTCCACCCCGCTGACCGCCGCGGATCGCTGCGACCGGTGCAGCGCGGCGGCCAAGGTGCGCGCCGAGCTCCCTTCCGGAGGAGAGCTGCTGTTCTGCCGCCACCACTACAACGATCACGAGGCACGCCTCGTCGAACTCGGCGCGGTAGTGGTCGTCGAGGCCTGAGACTTCACCCGAGCCCACGAACCCCGAAGGGGCGAGCCGATCATCGGCTCGCCCCTTCGTCGTTCTGTCATCCGGGCCCCGGCTCGCGCCCGGTGCCCGGAGTGATGCGCAGACTACTTCCAGGTGCGCAGGGCGGTGATCCGCTCACGGAGCTGATCGGCGGTCGCCATGGCGGTCGGCGGGCCTCCGACACGCTCGCGCAGCTCGTTGTGGATCTGCCCGTGGGGCTTCCCGGTCCGCTGGTTGTGCAGCGCGACCAGCGTGTTCAACTCCTTGCGCAGGGCCATCAGATTCTCGCCCGTCCGCTCGGACGCGTTCGGAGCGGCCTTGGCCGCCTCGTCGTCACGGGGACGTGACGACCGGTTGGTCACCTGCTGCGCCTGACGTTGCTGGAGCAGCGTCCGCACCTGGTCGGCGTCGAGCAGACCGGGCAGCCCGAGGTAATCCGACTCCTCGTCGGAGCCGACGAACGTCGACGTCCCGAACGACGACCCGTCGTAGATCACCTGGTCGAGTTCGGCGTCGGCGTGCAACGACTGGAACGCCTTCTCCTCCTCGCCCGGTTCGTCCTTGCGCTTGTTGGCGTCGGTGAGCATGGCGTCCTCGAGCCCGTCGGACTCGCGGTGCGGCTTGCCGAGGACGTGATCGCGCTCGGCCTCCAACTCACTCGCCAGCTGCAAGAGGACGGGCACCGACGGCAGGAACACGCTCGCGGTCTCCCCCGGCCGGCGCGAGCGCACGAACCGGCCGATGGCCTGTGCGAAGTACAGCGGCGTCGACGCGTTGGTCGCGTACACACCGACCGACAGGCGTGGCACGTCCACGCCTTCGGACACCATGCGGACGGCGACCATCCACTCGTCGGTGGAATTGGAGAATTCCTCGATGCGCGACGACGACTTCGGGTCGTCGGACAGCACGACAGTCGGCTTCTTGCCGGTGATCGAGTACAGCAGGTCCGCGTAATCACGTGCGTTCTGCTGATCGGTGGCGATCACCAGGCCGCCGGCGTCCGGCACTCCGGATTCGCGCAGACGCGTCAGCCTGCGGTGCGCGGCGGTGAACACCGCGTAGATCCAGTCGCCGTGCGGGTCGAGCGCGGTGCGCCAGGCGCGCGCCGTCTGCTCCTGCGAGAGCGGTTCGCCCAGCCGCGCGGTGAACTCCTCACCCGCGCTGGTCCGCCAGCTTGCCTCACCCGAATATGCCAGGAAGACGACCGGACGCACCACGCCGTCCCGCAGGGCCTCGGAGTACCCGTACGTGCTGTCGGCCTTCGACCGCTGGCCCCCGCCGGGTTCGGGCTCGTACGTGACGAACGGGATCGGCGAATCGTCCGAACGGAACGGGGTGCCCGTCAACGCCAGGCGCCGGGTGGCGTCGCCGAAGGCCTCGCGGATGCCGTCGCCCCACGACTTCGCGTCACCGCCGTGATGGATCTCGTCGAGGATCACGAGGGTCTTGTACTGCTCGGTGCGCACGCGGTGGCGGTACGGGTGAGCCGCGACCTGCGCGTAGGTCAGCACGACGCCGTCGAAGTCCGAACTCGTCGAGCCGGTGGAGTTGGAGAAGTTCGGATCGAGCGCGATGCCGTTGCGAGCCGCCGACGCGGCCCACTGATGCTTGAGGTGCTCCGTCGGTGCGACGACGGTGATGCGATCGACAGTGCGATCGGCGAGCAACTCCGACGCCACGCGCAGCCCGAATGTGGTCTTGCCCGCACCGGGCGTCGCGACGGCGAGGTAATCCGTCGGGTTCGAGGTCAGGTAGCGAGTGAGGGCCCGCCGCTGCCATGCGCGGAGCGGAGCCCCCGAGACGATTCTGCGGTCCGGATCGACATCGGTACTGGTCACCTTGCTCCTGTTGCTCGACGCGTGCGAACTCTCCCCCGCACAGGGCTTCGATTCTACCCACTCGAACCGACACGTCTCGCCACGCCACAAGCGGGCCGGTGATCGACCCGGTGACCTGCATCGGCCATGCTTGACGCATCGACACGAACGGCAACCATCCCAGCGACGGCGCCGCCGAGGTTCCTTCACCGGAGCTCGAGCGAGCGCGGCTCCCGGTGTTCCGGAGCATTCCACGACTGCTGTGGCGCACCATCGTGAAGTCGTGGGACGACTCGATCATCGGTTGGGCGGCGCAGGCCGCGTTCTGGCAGGCGCTGTCTCTGCCACCGCTGCTGCTGGGAGTCCTCGGCAGTATCGGCTACATCGCCGGCTGGTTCGGCCCGGACACCGTGGAGATCGTCACCGAGCGGATCCTCTCGTTCGCCGACCGCACGTTCACCCCGCAGGTGGTGAACGATCTCATCCAGCCGACCGTCGAGAACGTCTTGGGGCGCGGCCGCGTGACGATCATGTCGGTCAGCTTCCTACTGTCGCTGTGGGCCGGATCGTCCGCGATGTCGTGCTTCGTCTCGTCGATCGTCCACGCCCACGGTCAGCACGAGATCCGCAATCCCGTGTGGCAGCGGATCTTCGCGCTGATCATCTACCTGTTCTTCCTGGTGATGTCGATCCTGGTGCTGCCCCTGGTGGCGCTCGGACCGACCTACCTGCGGAACGTGGTCCCCGAATCGTGGGGTCCCGCCGTCAGCGACCTGATCGACTGTCTGTACTTCCCGTTCGTCGGAGTCCTACTCATCGGAGCGCTCTCCGCGCTGTACCGCTTCGCTCTGCCCAATCCGCTGCCGCGCAGGCGACTGGTGCCCGGCGCGATCCTCGCGGGCGTAGGGTTCTGGCTGACTTCGTACGTGCTCCGCTTCTACCTCACCGCGGTCACCGACGCCGGGTACACGTACGGCGCGCTGGCGACGCCGATCGCGTTCCTGCTGTTCACGTACTTCCTGGGCTTCGCGATCGTCGCGGGCGCCGAGTTCAACTCGGCGATACAGGAGTTCTGGCCGGCACGCGAGAACGGCGCAGTGGTTCGGCACTGGGTGACGTCACAGACCACCGAACTGACAGACACGCTGCGGAACCGCGCCGTCGCACGGCGCGGTTCACACGACTGACCGGCTACTTCTTCAGTTTCGCGTAGACCTTCTTGCACTTCTCGCACACCGGAGAGCCGGGCTTGGCGGCCTTCGTCACCGGGAAGACCTCACCGCACAGCGCCACCACGTGAGTGCCCATGACGGCGCTCTCGGCCATCTTGTCCTTCTTCACATAGTGGAAGACCTTCGGAGTGTCGTCGTCCTGTTCAGTCCGCTCGTCGATGTCCGGGCGTTCGATCGTCTGCGTTGCCATACAGCCATTGTGACTCACTGTGGGAGAATTGGGCTATGGCGCACGACGACTCCGACCCCCAGACATTCCTCATCACCCGCGCCGAAGACGACCTCGACGCCGTGTACCGCGCCCGCAAACGGCGGTACCTGCTGATGATGAGCATTCGCGTGCCCGCCCTGATCATCGCGGCCGTCGTGTACTCCATGACCCAGAACGGCTGGCTGGCCCTGGCCATCATCGTGGTGTCGATACCGATCCCCTGGATCGCCGTGCTGCGCGCCAACGACCGTGAGCCCCGCAAGCGCGGTGAAGTCCCGACCTACCACTACGGAGGACGCTCCGTCGGCCAGGCGGAGCTCTCCTCCGAGCCGGCCGCGGAACGCTTCCACGACGCCGATCACCCGGTGATCGACGCGGAGATCGAGGGGCCCGACGACAAGCCGTGACGGCCTGTCCTCACGAGGCCGGACCGACTGACCACGCGCTCATCCGACTGATCGTTCGGGCCGCGTCGGGCAACGCGCCACCCAGGGCGTTCGAGAACGCCGCGCGGTCGCACGACGCCCAGACCTCGACGCGGGTGTCGGCATCGTGCAGCACGTCGAGAACGCTCGCCCACCGCGCGAGCACGTCGGCCCGATCCGGGACGTACACCCCGCAGATGGTCCAGCAGTCGTACCGCTCGGCCAGCCACAGGTAGTCCACCGCAGAGGTCGGTGCATCGCACAGTTCCGCGAAGTCGATCGAGATTCCGCCGCGGAGCTCTCGGCGCAGGAGGATCGGCCGCGACGCCGGCCTCACGATGATCTCCGGCTCCGCGCTCGCCCACTCACCGACAGTCCACCGCCCGGCGCGGAACCCGGTCGTCCCGCCATCGGCGCGCAGGTCCCGTTCACCGTCGACCGCGACGGGCGTGAAGATCTGTTTCAGCAGCGAGATCGTCGGCCCGAAGCCCTCGTGGAACAACGGATTGGGCATCTGCTCGTCGGGCGTGCGATTCGAGGTGACGACCATCCGCACGTCACTCGCCGCGATGCTGCGAACGATCCGGTCGAGGAACACGCCGTCGGCGGGATCGTGGACGGCGAACTCGTCGAGGCACAGGACGTCGATGTCGCCGATCAGCGCGTGGACACCGTGCCGCCACCCACCGCAGCGGTCGACGGCTCGGTGCAGTTCGGCGAAGAAGGCGTGCAGGTGAAGCCGGAGCACTCTCCGCCCGGACTGTTCGGACACCGCCGCGTACCAGTCGACGAGTCGAGTCTTGCCTCGGCCGGGCGGCCCGTGCAGATAGAGGTGCGCGTCCCCGGCGAACGCCTCCGCAGCCAGTGCCTGGGATGCGGTGAGCGTCATCGCCGTCGTCGCGGCCATCGCGTGAATGTCGCCGACGACGTCGGGCCCGGCGCGCTTCGGTCTCCACATGAAGCCTCACTCTACGTTCATAGAGTCTGGTTGGATGGACGACGTGCCCGACCTCACTCGACGCGACGCGATCGCCGACGCCGCCCTCGATCTCGCCGCCGCGGGAGGAAATCGCGCGGTGACGCACGGCGGCGTCGACAAGGCTCTCGGGCTGCCGGCGGGGTCGACGTCGTACTACTTCCGAACGCGGAGGTCGCTGCTCGACGCCGCGGTCCGACGGCTGACCTCGACGTCCCGGTCGGTGTTTCACGCCACGCCCGCCGACGGACCCGCCGACGTGATCGGCCGTTATCTCCACGACCTGATCACCGCCCGCAGCCGCGACGTCCGGGCTCGATTCGCGCTCGCCCCGGACGCCGCCGCCGACTCCGCACTGTCGCAGGCCCTCGCCGACAGCCTGTTCTCCCGCGACACCGCCGTCGCGCTCTTCGAATCGCTCGGC
>JASLJL010000075.1 GCA_030152405.1 Gordonia sp. (in: high G+C Gram-positive bacteria)
GGTCGAGCGTCGCCTGCGCGAGACGGTAGGCGCTCGGCCTCGCTCGTGGCCTCGGTCTCGCCGACACCCTCACTGACGACTCGAAGCGTCGGGCGCAGGTGGTCGACACCTGGACCGAACAGTTGCGTGTGGCGCTGACAGACTGACCGGAGCCACCGCTCTGGAGTTCATCGCCTCGGTCGAATCATGCGGGCCGGCCGGGGTGGCGGGGTCTGAAGTCGGCTGTGCCCCGGCTCGATCCTCGCCACCCGCTCGTCGAGACTTGCGCTGTAGGTTCGGCGGGTTTCGACTCGACGCCTCGGCTTGCGCCTCGGAGTCGGCTCAACCACCGGTGGGGGCGGGATCAGGCGGAGTGGTCGATCACGCCGCGGACGTTGAGGCCGTTGCGGAGGTCCTCGTAGCCCTGGTTGACGTCCTCCAGCGAGTACCGCTTGGTGACGAGCTCGTCGAGCTTGAGCTCGCCCGCGTCGTACAGGCGCAGGAGTCGGACGATGTCGTACTGCGGGTTCATCGAACCGAACAGGGATCCCATGATCGTCTTCTGATTCAACGTGAGGTCGGTGCCTGACACCTGGACGGTCAACTTGGTCGGATCGGCGAGACCGGTGATCACCACGCGACCGCCCTTGCCGATAACCGCGGTCGCCGCCTGCACCACGGGCACGTCGACGGTGCCGACGAGGATCAGCGCCGCGTCGGCGCCCTGGCCCCAGGTGAGTTCGGTGACCTTCTCCTGCGCCTCCTCGGCTGTCGCGAACGCGTGCGTCGCCCCGAACTTGACCGCCTGATCGCGCTTCATCTGCACCGGGTCGACGGCGACGACGTATTTGCAGCCCGCGGCCACGGCGCCCTGCACCGCGTTGATGCCGAGGCCTCCGATGCCGTAGATCACCGCGGTGTCACCCGCTCGGAGATTGCCTGCGTTGACGGCGGTTCCCCAGCCGGACGGCACACCGCAGCCGACCAGGACCGCGGTCTCCAGCGGCAGCCAGTCGTCCACCTTCACGACCGAATGCTGCGAGATGGTCGAGTACTCGGAGAACGTGCCGAGCATGCACATCGCGCCGAAGTCGAGTCCGTCGCCGTGGAAGCGGAAGGTGCCGTCGGGCATCGACCCCTCGAGAATGGTGGCACCCATGTCACAGAGGTTCTGCCTGCCGGTGGAACAGTAGCGGCAGGTTCCGCAGTTCGGGATGAAGCTGCACACCACGTGATCGCCGGGCTTCACCTTGGTGACGCCAGGGCCCACCTCCTGGATGACGCCGGAGCCTTCGTGGCCGCCGACGATCGGATAGCGCGGCGGCAGGTCGCCGTCGGTGAGGTGCAGGTCGGAGTGGCACAGCCCGGCGGAGGTGTACTTGATCAGGACTTCGCCGGGGCCGGGACCGTCGAGCTCGAGTTCCATCAGCTCGAACGGCTTGCCTGCTTCGAGGAGTACTGCTGCCTTCGTCTTCATGAGGGGTCCTTCGTGTGTGGGGTGGGGGATTCTTAGAGAGCGATGTTGACGGACTTGGTCTGGGTGTAGAGGTCGACGGCCGAGTCGCCGAGTTCACGACCCCATCCGGACTGCTTGAACCCACCGAACGGCAGCGCGGTGTCGAAGCCGTTGTACTGGTTGACCCACACCGATCCGGCCTGGACCGCGGCGGCGGTGCGGTGCGCCTTCGAGATGTCCTTGGTCCAGATGCCTGCGGCGAGCCCGTAGATCGAGTTGTTCGCGGCGCGAGCGACGTCGTCCTCATCGTCGAACGGCAGTGCGGCGACGACCGGGCCGAAGATCTCCTCTTCGACGATCGAGAACTCCGGCTTCACGTCCACGAACACGGTGGGCTCGACGAAGTAGCCCTCGTCGCCCCACCGTCCGCCGCCGGTGAGCGCGCGGGCCCCGTCGGCGAGACCCTGCTGGATGTAGCCGCTGACCCGATCGAACTGTTCCTGCGAGACGAGCGGTCCGAGTTCGGTCGTCGGATCGAGGCCGGGGCCGATCTTGGCCTTCGACGCGGCGTCGGCCACGGCCTGGGTGAAGTCGTCGAAGATCTCACGCTGGACGAACATGCGGGTGCCCGCGACGCAGCACTGGCCGTGATTGAACATCCAGGCGGCGACCGATCCGGCGACCGCCGCGTCCAGGTCGGCGTCGGCGAAGATGATGTTCGGGCTCTTGCCGCCGAGTTCGAGAGACACCTTCTTCAGGTTGCCGGTGGCGGCGTGCACGATCTTCTTGCCGACTTCGGTGGAGCCGGTGAACGCGACCTTGTCGACGTCCATGTGCGCCGACAGCGCCGCGCCCGCGTCGCCGAAGCCGGGGACGATGTTGACCACGCCCGGCGGGAAGCCGGCCTCCTCGAACACCTCGCCGAGCATCAGAGCACTGAGCGGCGTCTGCTCCGCGGGCTTGAGCACCACGGTGTTGCCCGCGGCGAGGGCCGGCGCGAGCTTCCACGTGGCCATGAGGATGGGGAAGTTCCAGGGGACGATCTGACCGCAGACGCCGATCGACTCCCGGCGGGTGTAGGCGTGGAACTGCTGGTCCGGCGCGAACGGCATCGACGGGGTGATCGACGACCCCGAGATCTTCGTGGCGAGCCCGGCGTTGTAACGCCAGACGTCCGCCGACCAGCCGACGTCGACCGCGGTGGCGATCGCGACGGACTTGCCGTTGTCGAGTGCCTCGAGTTGACCGAACAGCTCGGCGCGCTCGGACAGGATGTCGCCGACCCGCCAGATGAGCCGCTCGCGTTCGTTCGGCTTCATCCGCGACCAGGGACCCTCGTACGCGGCGCGGGCCGCTGCGACGGCCCGATCGATGTCGGCCGCCTCGCCCTGCGCCACATTGGTGATGACGCGGCCGGTGGCGGGATCCTCGGTGGTGAACGTCTTCCCGGACAGCGAGTCGACCCACTGCCCGCCGATCAGCATCTTCCGGTCGGCGGAGACGAAGTCGGCGACGGCTGGGTGCAGCGCGGGGACTGTGGTCGTGGTCATCAGGACCTCCTGCGAGAGAATGTGAAGTGCGCCACTGTGGCGTACGTCATTTCTCTCATCGCAGGCGCGGCGCCGCGTGTACGGAAACTGGACAGTGCCGATGGACACCGTTCAGCGTCTCTACCGACCGTCTCCTCCGACGTCGGGTCAGCCGGTGATGCCCAGCGCCCGAATCCGTGCGTACAGCGTGGTGCGGCTGATGCCGAGGGCCTTCGCCGCGGTGCTCTTGTTGCCGCCCGCGGTGGCGAGCGCGTCGACGATCGCGGTCCGCTCGGCCTGCTCGAGGCCGAGCAGTTTCGACGCGCGGGTGGAGCTGCGGTAGTCGGCGGGCAGGTCGCCCGCCGACACCGTTCGTGATCCGCGGGCCGCGGCCGACTCCGCCGCACGGCCCAGCACGATGGTCAGCTCGGTGAGGTTCCCCGGCCACTCCTGGGAGACGAGGGCGTCCGCGGTGTCCGACCCGAGGTGGAGCCGCGCGTCGATCCGGTCGAGCACCTCCTGTCCGAGCGCGGCGAGTTCGGTGGTCCGCATGCGCAGCGGGGGCAGGACGACCCGTCGGGCGCAACACGCGGTGAGCGCGGCCATCGCCGCCGACAAGCTCTCCGGCGGGCCCGTCACCAGTACGACCGGAGGGTCGGACGGACCTCGCGCGGCGACCGCCGAATGCACGAGCCGCACCGAACGGTCGTCGAGGAGATCGGCCCCGTCGATGATCACGCCGTCGCCGGACAGACGTGCGTGGCGCAGCACCGCCGCGATGTCGGGCGGAGTCCCGTCGAGGATCGACTCCGCGACGTCGACGATGCGCATCCGGTCGTCGGCGAGACACGCGCGCGCTCGGGTCGTGCGTCCGGTGCCGGGCTCGCCGCAGACGGCGGTGGTCGCGCCGACCGCGGACGGGACGGCCAGCGGCACCGCCGACGAACCGAGTCCGTCCAACTGCGGTCGGAGCCGGAACACGGCGGCGTGGCGGACGCCCGGCACGCGGTCCACGACGATCTGTGCGACGACGCCCGAGACCAGCGTGATCGTCGACGGTGCGTGTGACTCGCCGACCAGCAGCCGCAACGTGCCGAAGTCGCCGGGAGCCAGGAGCTGGGCGGCCAACGTGTTGGTGAGCTGCAGGTCGTCGCCGACCGCGGCGACGGCGCAGTCCCGTCGAGACGACGCCTGTTCGAACGCGGAGATGACGGCTCGGTGATCGGCGTGCGACCTGTCGAGGAGACGTTCGGCGATGTCGTCGACGAGCCCCCGGATCAGCGGCACCGACAGCGGGTTGACGCGGTCGGCCACCTCGGTCATACAGATGATGCCCGCGAGCCTCCGCGTGGCCGGATGGATGATCGGTCGGCCGAAGCAACTGAGCGAACGGAGTTGTTCGAGGTAGTGCTCGCCGCCGTTGATGATGACGTCGCCGCGCACCTCGGCGGTGGTGCCGAGTGCGGTGGTCCCCATCGCCTGTTCGTCGAAAGAGGCGCCGTCGACGGCCCCAAAGCCTTCGAGGCGTCGTTCCAGCGTCGCATCCGACGACACTCTCGTCACCATGCGGCTCTGGCTGTCGACGAGCAGCAGCGCGGTCGACGTGCCGCTGAGTGTCTCGACTGCGCGGGCGAGCACTGGGCGGGCGGCGTCGAGCAGCGGATCGGCGTCGGCGATGTCCGACAGGGTGGGCGTCGGTCGAGCGTCCGGCAGCAGGCCCGACGACTGGACGCGCCGCCAGGACGCGGCGATCACGTCGCGATGGGGAAGTGCGGTGGTCACGTCTTCACTGTGGCATGGATTACACCGAGTGTGGAAGGATCCGCCGGGCCGGCCCGGCTCGGAGGCGGGCGACTACGGTGGTCGGCATGCGTGTCGCGACCTGGAATGTGAACTCCGTGAAGCAGCGGGTGCCCCGCCTCCTGCCGTGGCTCGACGAGCGGGCCCCCGACGTCGTGTGCCTGCAGGAGACGAAGGTGTCCGACGACGCGTTCGCCGCCGAACTCGGCGATGAACTCGCGGCCCGCGGCTACGAATTCGCCCACGCGGGTCAAGGGCAGTGGAACGGGGTCGCCCTGCTCAGCCGCGTCGGGCTCACCGACGTCCGCGTCGCGTTCCCGGGAGCGCCCGGATTCCCCGACCCCGCATCCGATCCCGAGGGCCGCGCGATCTCGGCGGTCTGCGACGGGGTCCGCGTCCACTCGCTGTACGTGCCGAACGGTCGTGAGGTCGACTCCGACCACTACGACTACAAGCTCGCTTGGCTCGAGGCGCTGCGCGTGAGCATCGCCGACGAGGCCGACACCACGATGATCTGCGGCGATTACAACATCATCCCGACCGACGCCGACGCCTTCGATCCGGCGGCGTTCGTCGGTCACACGCACGTGACGCCGCGCGAACGGAACGCACTCGCCGCGCTCGAAGACCTCGGTCTGCACGACGTGATGCGCGAGCGCTGGCCCGACGAGCGGATCTACACCTACTGGGACTACCGCGCGGGAATGTTCCACAAAGACCTCGGCATGCGAATCGACCTGATTCTCGCGGGCGGCCCGATCGCCGAGCGCGTGCAGGCCTCGTGGGTGGACCGCAAGGCGCGCAAGGGGACCAAGCCCAGCGACCACGCGCCGGTCGTCGTCGACCTCGACACCGCGCCCGACGGCGACGTGGGCCCGGTGGTACCGCCGCCGTCCCGCCCCGCGAAGGTCGCCGCCGGATCGGTGAAGCTGCCTCACACGGTGGCCGACTGAGTCAGCCGTAGGTGAACGAGAACACTTGTAGACCTGCGGGAACGGACACCTCGACGGCACCGCTGCCGTTGTCCTCGGTCGCCACGATCCGGTGCAGTGTCGGCGGACCGTCGATCCGGACAGTCGAGCTGACTCCGTCTCGGGTGACACGCAGGTCACCGGTGCCGCCGACGACGATGAACACGTTCTTCGCGCGGTAGCGCAGCGAGATCGAGGAGTCGGCCACCGCGGTGGCGCCCTGGTAGTCGAGCGTCCAGCGGCCCCTCAGAGCGAACGTGTCGGCCGCCTGATCGGCCGGCGCCGTGAAGTCGCCGGTCCCCGCCCGGTACTCGCCGCCGCCTGCGAAATTGACCACCTTCCCGACGCCGAGATACGTCTCCGGAGTGGTGGGATCGGTCGGGGTGGTGTCGCCCCGCTCGGACGACTCCGGAAGGGCGACGCCCGGCCTGGCCTGGGCGAGCAGCTCGCGGATGAGACGTTCGGACTTCGCGTAGCCGCCTTCACCGAACTCGATGTGGCGGACCGTGCCCGACGCGTCGATCAGATACTGCGCGGGCCAATAGCTGTTCCGGTACGCCGTCCACGTGGAGAACGACGGGTCGAGCGCGATCGGATAGGTGATGTCGAGACGACGTGCGGCGTCGGCGACATTCGACGGGACCTTCTCGAAGGCGTACTCGGGTGTGTGCACGCCGATCACCTCGAGACCGCTCGACCGGTATCGGTCGTACCAGTCGACGACGTGGGGGATCGAGCGTTGGCAGTTGATGCAGGAGTAGGCCCAGAAGTCGATGAGCACGACTTTCCCGCGCAGCTCGTCGAGCCGCAGGGGAGCATCGTCGGGAGTGTTGAACCACTCGCTGATTCCGGAGAGCGCGGGCGCCCGGCCGCAGCTCTGGAGTTGATCGGCGCCGTCGTCGCACTTGGAGAGCTCGCGGTTCTCGTCGGTGACGATGCCGCCCAGCTGCAGTCGTGACGTCAGATCCTCGCCGCCGCCGACCGAGTCCTGCAGGCTCCCCGTGTAGTCGGGGATCGCCCGCTGCAGAGTGGCCGGGACGTCGAGCACGAGGGCGACGGCCAAGCCGATCATCATCACCCCGCCCGCGATGCGGATCGCCCGCTGACGGCGCCGGAACGCCGTCACCCGTTCGGCGATGCGTCGTCCGGCCAGCGCGAAGATCAGCAGCGGCAACGCGGCCCCGATCGCGAACGACAGGGTCAGGGCGACGGTCTGGAGACCGATCTCGCCGGTGGCGCCCGCGACGACGATCGCCGCCAGCACCGGACCGGCACAGGGGACGTACAAGACGCCGAGCGCCAGACCGAGACCGAATCCCGACTTGTTCGACCCGACCTGTCGCATCGGCAGGCGAGAGAACGGTTTCTCGAGCAGTCGTTCCACCGCGGGGAAGATCAGCCCCACACCGATGGTCGTCAGCACGATGAGACCCGCCCACCGGAACGTGTCCTGCGGGAGCCGGAGCAACGACAGCAGACTCGACCCGACCAGGGTCACCGTCGCGAAACTCACCACCAGACCCGCGATCACGCGATACGGGCGTGACGCCTCGGCGAAACGGTTCGGCGGCCGTTCGACGCCGGTGTCGGGCCCGGTTTCGGGCACGTCGCGGGAGTTCTGCGCTCCGGAGAAGAAGATGACCGGGAGGACCGGAAGGATGCATGGGGAGATGCCGGTGATCAGGCCGCCGACGAATCCGATGAGCACGACTGTGTACATGGTCGGCATTCGGCGCGGGCGGCGGCGCGGATGGGTCTCGTGATCGGCACCCATCCGATCTACGGACGGTTCCGAATGGCTCCTGTCACACCGACCGATCCCGGCGACGGTCCGCGGATCGAGGACATAGGAGAACCGATGAGCATCAAGCAGACCACTGGAGCGAAGATCGCCGCGATGGGCTTCGCCATCGCACTCACCGCGACCATGGCGGCGTGTTCGAGCGACGACTCGTCCACC
>JASLJL010000086.1 GCA_030152405.1 Gordonia sp. (in: high G+C Gram-positive bacteria)
AGTGCCTTCAACGTCATGGGTGCCACCGTGCCGTTCAACGTCACGGGCCTGCCCGCGCTCTCGATGAGGTTCGGCACCAACCACGAAGGATTGCCCATCAACGTGCAGCTGGTGTCGAGTTGGGCGGCCGAGTCGACGATCCTGCAGTTGGCTTCGCTACTCGAGACACTGAGTCCGGTTCGCGGTCTGCACCCCGACCTCTGAGACAGTCGGCGAAAAATTCGAACGTGGAGCCCCCGGTCAGGATTGAACTGACGACCTTCGCTTTACAAGAGCGGTGCTCTACCACTGAGCTAAGGAGGCGCGGGCAGAAGTATAACGGCACTGATCATCAGCGCCGCAGTTAGCATCGACCACGCACCCGATCGCACGACAGGAGGCACCACGACGTGCGCGCGTTCATTCGCAGAGGACTCTCTCGAATCCTTGGCAACGCCCAGGCCACGATCGACACGATCGAGCCGGGCAGCATCGTCGTCGCCCCACGAAAACCGATCGCGCTCGACGACGAGTCCGCGATCACCGAGGTCCTCGATCTCGCGGCGAAGATCGGCGCCGTCCTCCTCGACTCCGGAACCGGCGCCATCGACACGCGCAGGCAGATCGAGTTCGTGGCCGGCATCTACGGTCTCGAGGACGTCGACGTCGACGTCACGTTCAACACGATCATCGTGTGCGCACGGCGCGGGTACTCGCTGCCACCGGTCGTGGCGATGCGGACCGTGCACTACCGGTCGATCGACTTCACCCGACTGGCCCACGTCGACCGTCTGGTTCGGCGCATCCGCCAGTTGGCCATCACGCCGGCGACCGCGCACAACATCGTGGACGAGATCACCAAGGCTCCCCACCCTTACCCGTACTGGGTCGCGACCGTGGGCTGGGGCGTGATGGCGTCGGGAATCTCGATCCTGCTCGGCGGCACGTTCATCGTCGGCTTCACCGCGTTCATCACCACGATGGTCATCGTCTCGCTGAACCGCAGGCTCGCGCGGGTCGGCACCCCGATGTTCTTCCAGCAGTTCGCGGGCGGTTTCATCGCCGTCCTCCCCGCCGCGACGCTGTTCCATTGGCGTGAACAACTGGGGATCGACTTCATGCCGTCGCAGATCATCGCCGCCGGGATCGTGGTGTTGTTGTCCGGCCTGTCGCTCGTCGGCTCGGTGCAGGACGCGATGACCGGGGCACCGATCACCGGCACCGCACGATTCTCCGAAGTGCTCCTGCAGACCGGCGGCATTCTCGCGGGCGTCGCGCTCGCCCTCCGCACCACCGAGTGGTTCGGCGTCACGCTGCCCGGGCTGGGGACGCAGATGCCGTTCGGAACGGCCGACACCGTCGCCCGAATCACCGGCGCGGCGCTCGCCGCCGGGGCCTTCGCGATCGGCAGTTACGCCGAACGCCGAGCGATCCCGGTGGCCTTCGGCGCCGGAATCGTCGCCGCCGGCGTCTCCTTGGGACTGTCCCTCACCGTCGCGGGCACCATCGTGGCGTCGGCGGCCGCCGCGATCGTCGTCGGTCTCGTCGGTGGTCTCGCCGCCCGCCGTGCGTTGACCCCGCCACTTGTCATCGCGGTCGCCGGCATCACCCCGCTGCTGCCCGGTCTGTCGATCTACCGCGGCCTGTACGGGATCATGAGCGGACAGTCGGTCGAGGGATTCGGGCAGGTCGCGGCCGCTCTGACCACCGGGTGCGCCCTGGCGGCAGGTGTCACGCTGGGTGAGTTCCTCGCGCGATCGCTGCGACGTCCGAGCATCCCGACGGGCCTGATCCGCATCCCCGTGCGGCCCGAGAGCTTCCCGCGCAGGAAGCCGCGTCGAGACGACGCTTGACCCTGACGCGACGTGAGGCCGGACGATCAGGAAGTGACGATGACAGGACGCGACACGACCACGTGGACGGTGGGCCGACTGGCAGAGCTCTCGGGTGTGACGGTGCGAACGCTGCACCACTACGACCAGATCGGCCTGCTGAGTCCCACCCTGCGATCCGCTGCGGGATACCGGCTGTACACCCGGTCCGATCTGACTCGCCTGCAGCGGATCGTCGTCTACCGGCGTCTCGAGATGTCCTTGGACGACATCGCCGACCTGCTCGACGGGTCGGACGACGCCGTCGAGCACCTGCGCAGACAGCGCAGGGTCGTCACGGCCAGGCTCGATGAGTTGACCGAACTCGTCGGCGCGATCGACGACGCATTGGAGCGTGAGATGACGAACAAACCAGCCACAGACGACGAGTTGAAGGAGTTGTTCGGCGACGGGTTCTCCGACGAATACCAGGACGAGGCGCAGCGACGGTGGGGCGAGACGCCCGCATGGTCGCAATCGCAGGCCCGCACGTCCTCGTACACGAAGGCCGACTGGGCCGAGGTCAAGGCCGAGCAGGACGCAGTGAACGCCGACTTCGTCGCGGCGATGACGGCCGGGGAACCCGCCGACGGGCCGCGCGCACTCGCCGCGGCGGAGCGGGCGCGCCTGCAGATCAACGACCGGTTCTACGACTGCGATCACGAGTTCCACCGGTGCCTCGGCGAGATGTACGTCTCCGACGAGCGTTTCGCCGCGACCTACAACGACATCGAACCCGGTCTGGCGCAGTATGTCCGGGATGCGATCGTCGCCAACTCGGACGCCCATCGGGGCCGGGAGTAGAATGCAGGTCATGCCTGCCAAGACAGAAGACATCGCAGACGACGATCTGACTCCCGTGGCCGACGAGACCGCCATCTCGGCGCGTCGGGTGGTGGCCGCGTACGCGACCGACGCCGACGAGTGCCGGATGCTGCTGTCCATGCTGGGAATCGGCAACGACGAGTCCGCCTAGCGGCGATGACCGACACGGGTGCTGAATTCGTCGTCGTAGCCAACCGGCTTCCCGTCGACAAGCGCGTCCAGCCCGACGGGACCGCCACGTGGAAACGTGCGCCCGGGGGACTCGTCACCGCTCTCACCCCGACCCTCGCGACCCGCGAGGGCGCGTGGGTCGGGTGGAGCGGCGTGCCGGACTCGGACGACCGTCCGACGGTCGACGGCATCGACATCACATCGGTGCCGTTGAGTTCGGACGAGATCGGCGACTATTACGAGGGGTTCGCGAACTCCACGCTGTGGCCGCTGTATCACGACCTGCTCGTGGAGCCGGTGTTCCGCCACGACTGGTGGGACACCTACGTCGTCGTGAACCGCAGGTTCGCCGAGGCCGCCGCCGAAGCGGCTGCTCCCGGTGCGACGGTGTGGGTGCACGACTACCAGCTCCAGCTGGTGCCGACGATGCTGCGTGAACTCCGACCGGATCTGCGGATCGGTTTCTTCCTGCACATCCCGTTCCCCTCCTACGAGCTGTTCACGCGCCTGCCGTGGCGTCGTGAACTGCTCGAAGGACTGCTCGGCGCCGATCTCGTGGGCTTCCACCTGCCGGGAGGCGCCGAGAACTTCCTGGCACTGGTCCGACGGGTGCTCGGCCTGGAGACCTCACGCGATCCGGTCGGCGTGCGTGATGGACTCGGGACCGTCGTCACCGGCTCGCGGACCGTTCGCGTCGGATCGTTCCCGATCTCGATCGACGCGGCGGACGTCGCGGCTGCGGCCGCCACCACTACCGAGCGCGCGACGGCGATCCGCGCCGAACTCGGCGATCCGACGACCATCATGCTCGGCGTCGACCGCCTGGATTACACCAAGGGAATCGACGTCCGGCTCAAGGGCATCGAAGGGCTGTTCGCCGCGGGTCGACTCGATCCGGCGGAGACGGTGTTCGTGCAGTTGGCGAGCCCGTCCAGGGAGCAGGTCGACAGTTACATCGCGGTCCGAGATCGGATCGAGCGGTCGGTCTCCCACATCAACGGCACCTACGGCACCACCACGTCGCCGCCGGTCCGCTATCTCCTGCAGCCCGTCCCCCGCGACGAACTGCTCGCGTATTTCATGGCGGCCGACGTCGTGCTGGTGACACCGCTGCGTGACGGCATGAATCTCGTCGCGAAGGAGTACGCGGCCTGCCGCGCCGATCACGGCGGGGCCCTGGTGCTCAGTGAGTTCACCGGCGCCGCAGCCGAACTCGGCGACTCCGCGTACCTTCTCAACCCGTACGACGACCAGAACGTGATGGATGTGATCGAAGCCGCCGTCACCGACGACGAGGACGCGAAGCGCACTCGCATGGCTGCTCTGCATCAGCAGGTCCTCGACTACGACGTCGACCTGTGGGCGAACAGTTTCCTGCAGTCGCTTGCGGGTGCGGGCGCCGCGAACGAGGAGGTCCGGTGACCGTCGAAGGTCCCCTCGGGCAGGCCATCGCGCAGTTCGCGACCCTCGATCGGGTGCTCCTGGCGTCCGACTACGACGGGTGCGTCGCGCCGATCGTCTCTCGTCCAGAGGACGCGAAACCCGATCCCCGATCGGTCGCCGCGCTGGCCGCAGCGGCCCGACTCCCGGGAACCGATGTCGCGCTGGTGTCGGGCCGGGCGCGCGCAGACCTCGCCGAGCTGTCCGGGCTCGACGATCCGGTGATCCTGGTCGGCAGCCACGGCGCCGAGTTCGACACCGGCTTCGTCGATCCCGTCACCGACGAGAAGCGCGCTCTGCTCGACCGGGTGATCGACGAGTTCCATTCTCTCGCAGCGCGATTCCCCGGGACCACGGTCGAGACGAAACCGGCGAGCGCCACGCTGCACGTGCGCAACGCATCGGCGGAGGACGCATCCGCGGCCCTGGTCCTGGCCGCCGAGGGACCGGCATCGTGGGCGGGAGTGCACGTCACCTACGGCAAAGCGGTCATCGAACTCGCGGTCGTCGAGACGAGCAAGGGGCACGCGCTCGACCAGCTCCGCGAACGCGGGCACGCACAGGCGGTCCTGTACATCGGCGACGACATCACCGACGAGAAGGCGTTCGCACGCCTCACCATGCCGGGCGACGTCAGCGTCAAAGTCGGCGACGGCGCGACCGCCGCCCGCTACCGGGTGTCCGGCACGGACGACGTCGCGGCCGTCCTCGAAGCGGTCGCCGCTATCCGGTCTTGATGTTCCGCCGCGCGCTCGCCTGATCGCGCGGCTTCAAGACGATCTGGTCCAGATTCACGTGCGGCGGGCGTGACGCGACGAACGAGATCACCTCGGCCACATCGTCGGCCACGAGCGGTTCGAGTCCGGCATACACGGCGTCGGCCTTCGCCTCGTCGCCGTCGAAGCGGACGAGGGAGAACTCCGTCTCGACCATGCCGGGAGCGATCTCGGTGAGGCGGATCGGCTTGCCGAGGAGCTCTAGACGCAGCGTGCGGTGAATCATCGCCTGGCCGTGCTTGGCGGACGTGTAGCCCGCACCGTTGTCGTACGGCTCGATCGCGGCGATCGAGGTGACCGTGACGATGAGCCCGTCGCCCGACGCCTCCAGCGCAGGCAACAGAGCCTTGGTGACGCGCAGCGTGCCGACGACGTTCGTCTCCCACATCCAACGCCAGTCGTCGAGGTCCGCCTCTGCGACCGAGGCCAGTCCCTTCGCGCCGCCGGCGTTGTTGACCAGCACGTCCACCCGGTCGAGGCCGGCGACGAAGCGATCGACCGACTGCTCGTCGGTCACGTCGAGCTGTCGTGCGCGGCCGCCGATCTCGGCCGCCAGCGCCTCGAGTCGGTCGACGCGGCGAGCACCGAGCACGACGTCGTAGCCGTCGCGGGCGAGGGCCCTCGCCGTGGCCGCACCGATTCCGGAACTGGCTCCGGTGACAACGGCGACACGGCGGGACTGGTCAGGCGCAGCGGTGGTCATGCGACCAGTGTAAGGACGGCTCGGCTGCTATGTTCGACGCCATGATCTCTGGCGGCGTCGTCCCCGCACGACTTCGAGTGGGCACCGGACCGACGGCGGCGGTGCTCCACGCCGTCCGATCGGGCGCACCCGTCACTCGCGACCAGATCGTGAAGGCCGTCGACCTGTCGGCTGCGACCGTCAACCGCCAGGTGAACGCCCTGCTCGACGCGAAGCTCATCACCGAGCGGCCCGACCTCGTCGACGCGGGCGCGATCGGACGTCCCAAGATTCCGCTGACACTCGACCGCGATCACTACTGCGTCGCGGGCATGCACGTCGGCGCGCTCCGCACCGCCCTGGTGATCGCCGATCTGCGTGGCCGGTCGTTGTACTCGCACGCGGTTCTCACGCGCGAGTTCGCGGGCATCGACCCGTCCGACGCCGTCCGACGTCTGTGCACGCTGCTCGGCGAACTCGCGGCCCGGTTCTCGGGGCGACGTGTGCTGTGGGGCGGCGCCGCGATCGGCGGGGCCGTCGACGCCGAGACGGGGATCGTGGACCATCCGATTCTGAACTGGCGCGACCAACCGCTCGGGGCGGAGCTGACCGCCGCGCTCGGCGTCCCGGTGTCGGTGTCCGAGCACGTTCAGGCGATGGCCGCGGCCGACCTCATCCTGTCCGGATCGATGGAGCGCGCGCAGTCCGGGCTCTTCTTCTACGCCCGTGAGACCGTCGGCATGGCGATGACGTTCGGCGGCGAGGTCCACCAGCCGTCGCACGGAGCCGGCACCATCGCCGGGCTTCCGGTGGCGCCCGGAATCCTGTCGGACGAACCGATCGCCGCCCTCCAATCGGTCATCGGCACCGAGGCGCGTCGAGCTGCGGCGAACCGGCTCGGCGTGGAGCCGGACGCCGAAGTGATCATCGATCACCAGGCGCGAGTCCTCGGCGAGGCCGTCGCCGCGATGCGCGACGTGATCAATCCCGACGAGATCATCGTCGCGGGCGACGCGTTCGCCGCGCACCCGCAAGGCTTGGCGCCGGTTCAGGCCGCGTTCGACGCCGCGACGTCGATCGACCGGCCCCTCGAGATCACCCCGACGTGCTTCGGCGTCGGAGTTCCGGAAGCCGCGGCGATCGCCGTCGCACTGTCGTCGGTGTACGTCGATCCCCTCGCCGTCGTCTGACGGCGCCCGCGCTGGAACCGGCGTCCGGCGTCACTCCGGGAAGCCGTCGAGGACCGCCCGCGACGCCGACAAGCCGAGACGGTTCGCGCCCGCCGCGATGAGTTCCGCCGCGAACTCAGCCGTCCGGATGCCGCCGCTGGCCTTGACCCCCACGTTCGGCCCGACCGCCGCGCGCATCACCTCGACGGCGTGGACGTCGGCGCC
>JASLJL010000098.1 GCA_030152405.1 Gordonia sp. (in: high G+C Gram-positive bacteria)
CGAGCACTTCCGCCATCATCTGACGCCGCTCGCGCTCGGACGTCGGCGTCAGCGGTGCGAGAATCCGGGCGACCTGCTCGGCCAGGATCTTCTCGGTGATCGACGCGGTCGCGCGGGTGGCCGGGGTGGACTGCACCGCCAGCCACACCGCACGGCGGGACGGGTCGGTGCGCCAGAGCTCGGCGAGGTGATCGAGGAACTTCTCGAGCAGCTCCGGCCATTTGAGGGACGGGATCTCGGCGGCGAACGCCGAGAGCTCATTGCTCACCGCTGTCGTGTCCTGCCGGTCCAGCTCGCACACCACCACGTACTTGTTGGCGAAGTACTGATAGATGGTCCCGATCGGCAGTTCGGCGCGCTGCGCGATCTGTTCGCACGTCAACGACTCGAAGCCGACGTCGATGAGCACCTCGCGGGCGGACGACAGGATCGTGTCGAACGTCCGCCGACTCCGTTCCTGAGTCGGCCGCTTGCGGGGGACGAGTTCCACTGGACGGAGACCGTTAGACCGAGAGGTCGCGGCGCAGCTTGGCGACGTGCCCGGTGGCGCGCACGTTGTACTGGGCGGCTTCGATCACGCCCTTCTCGTCGACGAGGAACGTCGAGCGGATGACGCCCTGGACGAGCTTGCCGTAGAGCTTCTTCTCACCGAAGGCGCCCCACGCCGTGAGGACCTCCTTGTCGGGGTCGCTGAGGAGGGGGAAGGTCAGCTCGTCGCGCTCGACGAACTTGGCGAGCTTGGCGGGCTTGTCGGGGGAGATGCCGACGACGTCGATGCCCTGACCGTTGAGCTCGGCGAGGCTGTCGCGGAAGTCGCAGGCCTGCTTGGTGCATCCCGGCGTCATTGCTGCGGGGTAGAAGTAGACGATCACCTTGCGGCCCGCGTAGTCGGCGAGCGACACCGGCTTCTCGGTGGAGTCGAGCAGAGTGAATTCTGGGGCTTTGTCACCGACGGTGAGGCGCACGTTCTCCGGCATACGGCCAGGCTATCCGATCGAGGCGTCGTACCGTCCCGATGGCCTCACAGGCCTTATACGCTTGTCAGCACAGTAGGCTTGCTTGCACAGACACTACGACAGGAAGTGGAGACGCCGTGGCCGGGGAAACCGAACGGATCGAGAAGGAAATCGCACAGGCACGCGAGGAGCTCGCCAAGACCCTCGACCAGCTGGCCGTGCGTGCCAACCCGGAGCGTCTCGCCGACGATCTGAAGACCAAGGCGCTTACGTTGCTGGCGTCGCCGCCGGTGAAGTTCGGGCTGATCGGCGCCGGAGCGCTGACAGTGGTGGTCGTGATCCGCAAGATCGTCCGCTGATGTGCCGCGAGAAGAAGTGAAAACAGCGGCTGACCAGCTGATTTTTGTTCTGGATGCTTCTACTGTTAATGTTTCTTCTCGCAAGGCCAAGCGCCATTAGCTCAATTGGCAGAGCAGCTGACTCTTAATCAGCGGGTTCGGGGTTCGAGTCCCTGATGGCGCACCGAGAAGCCCCGTCCGGATTATCCGGGCGGGGCTTTCTTGTTGCCTTCTTGTGCCTTGAACATTCAGCCGGCGCGAGCTCCTGCCGCACGTCTAATCCACCACCGAGAACGGGCAGCGGGTGGGCTGACCTTGCCTACTGATGACCGGGCTGGAAGTGTTCGGAACCGAACGTGAAGCAGGCTGGGCGGGATCTCAGGTTTTCGTACTCGTGCACGAGGGTATCCGGCCGTGGCGAGTGAACTTGAGGAGATTGACGATCATGGTTGCTGAACCGGAGGACCGCCTACCGACAGACGAGCACGTGCGCCGCCTAGGTGAAGAATTGGCTGAGATCGCCGGGCGCGACGGCATCGCAATTGCGACTGCGGAGTCGCTCACCGCCGGTAACCTCGCCGGCCACCTGGGGCGGGCACCAGCATCCGGCGACTGGTACTGCGGGGGTGTGATCGCGTATCGAAAAGAGGTCAAACACGATCTTCTCGGCGTGCCGGACGGGCCGGTGGTCAGCGAGGCCGCCGCGCGGGCGATGGCTTCCGCGGTCGCGGAGATGATGGGTGCCGACGTCGCACTCGCCGTAACCGGCGAGGCGGGACCGGAGACACAAGAAGACGTCCCTCCGGGCACCGTGTGGTTCGGCATCCACGACAGGGGAGAGGTCCGATCGGAGCATCGTCGGTTCACCGGTGATCCGCCGGACATCCTGGCGAAAACCGTCCAAACCGGGCTCGAACTGATTCTGGCCGTGGTCGGCCGACGACGATGACAGGAGCATCGATGAGTGCACTGAACGAGGAGATTCGGCGTGAGCTGCACGTCGCAGCGACGATCGACCCGGCAGAGGAAGTCGAACGGCGCACGTCGTTCCTGATCGACTACTTGAGGAGCACCCCGGCCCGCGGATTCGTGCTGGGAATCAGTGGCGGACAGGACAGCACACTCGCCGGTCGGCTGGCCCAGCTCGCGGCCGACCGCCTCGCCGGTGAGGGCATCGACACCACATTCATCGGCGTGCAGTTGCCGTACGGACGCCAATCGGATCAGTCCGACGTCGACGTGGCGCTCGAGTTCATCGCGCCGACGGAATCGCTCGTCGTCGACATCAAGCCAGCTGTAGACGCCTCAGCGGATGCTGCCGCGGCGGCACTCGGCGTCGCTGAACTCAGCGACTTCGTGCGTGGAAACGTCAAAGCGCGAGAGAGAATGGTTGCGCAGTACGCCATCGCCGGCCAGCGGAATCTCCTCGTCGTCGGTACCGATCACGCGGCCGAGGCGGTCACCGGATTCTTCACGAAGTACGGCGACGGCGGCAGCGACCTCAATCCGCTCACTGGTTTGACCAAGGGCCAGGGCGCGGAGTTGCTTCGGTATCTCGGAGCGCCGGAGAGCACCTGGACGAAGGTACCGACTG
>JASLJL010000537.1 GCA_030152405.1 Gordonia sp. (in: high G+C Gram-positive bacteria)
GTCTCGGGTTCGCTGAGCACCCGTACGTCGTGGTGCGTCACGCTGACGATCATGTGCACGTCGCGGTCTCGCGGGTAGCCGACGACGGGAAGGTGTGGAAGGGCGCGCATGACTTCCGTGCAGTGCGTCCGGTGATGCGCGAGGCCGAGCAGCGCTACGGACTGACCGAGGTCCCCGACCACCAGCAGGCACCAGCTCCCAAGACGGGGCTGACTCAGGGCGAGGAACGCCGCGCACGCCGTACCGGTCAGACACCGGGTCGCGCTGACTTGGCGATGAACGTTCGTGCTGCCGTCGACGTTGCCGCCGGATCAGGACGCGCGGGGTTCGAGGCCGAGCTGGACCGTGCGGGGATCCTCTACCGCGCCAACGTCGCGAGCACCGGGAGGGTCAACGGGTACAGCTTCGCCGACCCCAACCGGCTCGACGGCGATGGTCAGCCGGTCTGGTTCTCTGCGTCCAAGCTCGACCGTGGGCTGTCCTGGTCGAAAATGGCGCCCACTCTCGACGGCCCCGCGAAGCACCGTCCGGCACCTGGTGGGAAGCCGGTGGAGCCGCGTAAACGGTTGGAGAGCGGGGCGAGCTTCCAGCGCCGTACGGACGAGGTACGCGCCGAATCCGACCGGATCGGGCGCAACCGATACCGGCACGAGCGCACCAGCGCATTGCGCGGCGAGCAGCAACAGCACGCACGGTTCTGGACTACGCAGCCGGTCACCGCGCCGCCGAAGAAGACCGCAGCGCCCGCAGCAGCGGCGAGCGCGGACCGGAGGCGCACAGTCGAGCGCGCGGCAGCCGGTCCGCTGGGAGCACCGCCGGAGAGTGCAGCAGCTCGCGCCGCGCGGCTGGCCCGTCGCGGCGTCACCCAGGCCACCCCGTCCAAGGCACCGGTCAAGAAGAAGCCTGTGGAGCCGAGCCACCAGGACCGAGCACGCAGCGCAGCGCAGAAGCCACAGGACCCACGACGAGGAATAAGCAGGTGATCGACGTACGACTAGGCGGGTGCTACTAGCGCCGAGGGTGTTGGTCCGACCGGTCTCGGCGCGGCGCGGTGGGCTTCTCGGCGGGATAACATCGGGCAGGAGTTGCTGCAGATATTTGGGGGAGGAAGATTTGCCGAACGACTGGCTGGAACTTGCGACCGAAGATCAGAGAGGCATCGACCAGTTCGACGGTCCTTCAGTTCATCAGTCCTACGCGGGATCTGCTGTTCAAGCAAGGGACTTCGAGGGTGTGTTGTCAGCTAGCTACCTGGCCTTCCCCGTGGGGGAGATAGGTGAGGTCGCTGACCATGCCGCAGACGAAGTTCGTAAGGCCGAGCGCTTTCTGAGGGTGTCGACAGACCTTGAGGAATGGGGCGAGCTACGAGCTGAGGCGTTGCAGAGCTTCCCCGAATGGCGCAGGTCGATGGCTGTCGTCTCTGAGAAAATTCACGAGAGTTTGGGTATTGAACTCCAGGATGTGAATCCGGCACGTGGGCAATTCCAGTGGCTAAACTCCGCCGACCCCAACGAGGCGCGTCAGATACTTCGGGAGGAAGAGCGGGCGCAGCAAGAATCGTTTTACAACGAGATTGCATCCTTGCTTGGTGATGACGTCACAGTACGAGACGTTCGTAACCTGCTCGAATCAGTTCGCCTCCCGCGCTATGGTTCTCCGGCCGAGGGGATCATATCGGCGGCTACCGCAGCGGGTGTGTCGAGCACGATACTGGAAGTATCGCAACTCAACGGGGGACCAGTCGCGGTGATCGCGACTGGTGGGACTGTCGCGGTGATGTCAGTAGTGGCGTACTACGGTCGGATTCTGGTCAGGGTCTCAGGAGAAGCATTCGAGCGGAAGCTCAGGCGTTTCTTCGACCTGGAAGATGAGCCCGAGGAACATTAGCTAAGACGGGGCTGTCAGCAGGCAGTCGTAGCGTGATCAGCATGAGCAGCAATAGCGAGCGCAGCGGCCCGGTCACGGTGCAGGAGGTCAGGAACCGACTGGAGTGGATCACGAACACTCACGTCGTCACCGAGGCCGATATCGAGTACGAGCGTGAGTGGTTGCCGCCGGTCGAGTTCGTTCCACCGCTGGTGGGAGCGCCTCGGGATGAGCGGGAGGCCCGTCGGCAGGCGCTCCAGAACATGATGCCGACACCAACGGCTGCGTCGGTTCTTGCTCGACTTGGATTCTTTCCGGTGGCGATCGAGCGTGGCCGCGAGCACGGGTACGCCGAGGCCGTGGACCGGATCAGCAGCGGGGACGCCGAGCCGACCGACGACGGATCGACCTGGTTCGCGATGGATACCGCAGAGCTGCGCGCCCACTTCAATGAGCGGACCGTCGATGCGGTCGCAGAGTGCTACGAACGCGGCTGGATGCGAGGCTGGCGCGACTACTGCGAGACGCAGATCGAACAGGCGTGACCATCCCTGTTCAGGGGCGTGTCCGAGGACCTGTACGCGGACGTGATCACCTAGCGTTATAGGCATGTCCAAGCTGTTCAGTGCTGCCGAAGCGGCCAGGGAGACCGGCGTGTCTCGGACCACGATCATGCGCAAGCTGTCTGCAGGTGAGTTTCCGCAGGCCACGAAGGATGATGACGGCTGGCGGATACCCCTCGGTGATCTGCTCGCGGCGGGGCTGTCCCCTGGGCGTCCATCCCCTCCTGTACGCGGACATGATCAGTCCGAGGTTCGGACAGTGGCCGAGCTGTCCCACCAAGTCGAGCTTCTCCGTGTTCAGCTCGCCGCCGCGCAGCAGCTCGCCGTCGAGAGGGACCGCCTGGCCGCTGAGAAGGATCGAGTCATCGAGACCCAGGCCCAAGCGCTCCGCGCACTCGAAGCGGCACCGAGTTCACCAGCGCAGCCGTCGACAGCCCCACCAGTTGAGCCAGAACCGCAGGTCAGTACGCCAGCACCAGCGGCGCAGCCTGCGCGGCGCGGTGGGCTTCTCGGGTTGCTCGGCTTCTGAGGGCTGCCGCGCGACCGCTCCGCGCTCGCTTGCCCTATGAACAGTCCTGCCGGATTCCGGTGCGCCTCCCCAGAATTGGGTCTGGTCAGAGCTACTGTCACCGCAAAGAAATGAGCGCCACCAGGGCTTAGGACCCCTGGCGGCGCTCGCTTAACCCCCTGCTGGAACAGGGGAGAAAGCGTGACATGAGTCTAACCGAGAACGATCTGACCAGCATCGAAGCGCCGCCGACGACGCGCCGTGATCTTGCTGACGCGGTAGCGCTGCTCGTTGAAGGACTGGGCGCACGCCCGTTGGGTCTGGTGTCGCTGGGAGCTGGCGACGAGGACCGCTCCCGCCTGGCCGCTCACCTGGGCCGCAACACCCTGCACGGCTGTCCTGGCCGCGATTTCCGCGCTGCGTGGCGTACCAACGCCGCAGGTGAAAGCATCCCGCGACTGTTCCGCATGGGCACCAAAGGACTGGGCCGGTGCCAGTACGTCGCACTGACCCACCCACAGCGGTCAGCTGTCCTGGTCGTCGACGTTGACCAGCGTGGAAGCGCTGGTGGCCTGGTCGAGAACCTGAACTCGGACGTGTACAGGGCAGTGTCCAGGCTGTCCGGGGCCGGTGCAGGGCCGTCGTGGATCGGAATCAACCCGCAGAGCGGAAAAGCCCAGCTCATCTGGTTGATTGACCCGGTGTACGCCGGGGTGGGCGGCGATTCATCGAACGTCCGGCTGCTCAAAGCCACCGCAACGGTGCTCAGCGATGTTCTCGGCGGTGATCAGGCGTTCGCGCACGTCCTGTCGAGGTCGCCGTTCTACCGAGGCAACGATCCGACGGCTTACCGTTGGCACTGCCAGCATCACCGGGTGGATCGTCTCGGTGATCTGATCGAGGAAGGTAGAGCGGTGACCGGCGAAGACGGGTCGACTCGGCGCAGCGAAGCGCAGTCGTTCACCAGTGGCCGCGCCTTGCTCGAAGCGGTGCAGGCCCGACGTGCCGAGGCCGAGACCTTCAAGGCGCTGGCGGACGAGCTGGCCGCAGAGCTGCCCGACGCCGCTGCGATGGACGCTGACCGGATCGACGGGGTGAAGGTTCTGTGGGTGAGTCAGGGCCGCGCTGCGCGTGATGAGACGGCGTTCCGGCACGCGCTGGCCGAGGCGCATCGACTGCGCACGGCAGGTCAGCGGATGAGCGATGCGAAGATCATCGACGCCTACGAGCGGGCGTACGCCGTCGCGCACGCGGTGGGCGCCGATGGCCGTACTGAGGACCTACCGCCGATGCGTGATCGTTTGACGCTGGCGCGACGAGTCCGCGGTTACGTCGTGGCCGGGCGCCCGTCCAGCTCGACCGCAGGCGGACCCGCCGAGACCGGTCGGGCCAACACCCGCGAACGCAAAGCGCTGGCGACGTTGGGCCGCAAGGGCGGCAAGAAGGCCGCCGAGCGATGGGCCGACCGAGACAGCGACTACGCACGCGGTCGGCTTGAAGTCATGGAGAAGACGCACCGTAAGAAGCGGGTCCAGGGACAGACCAGTCGTGCACGTATTCAGGCGCTCATAGGGCAGCAGTACACCGAACTTGGGACGGTGCCAACGCGTGCCGAGATCATGACGGAGACTGGTCTCTCACGGGCGACCGTGACCCGTCATATGGCTTCACTGAGTGATGCTCGGATGCTCCCCGAGTAGAGGGGCTCACAACATAAGCAATATAAGGTTACACTGCGGTACCAACCGCAGACGTGAGTCGGTCAGGATTCTGCGAGCATTGGTAAACATTGTTTACAGAGGGAGCTAGTGGTGGTTCAGAAGCCTCATCCGTCGGGTCGCGTGGTGTCGATGCGTCTGCCTGACGATGTGATCGAACGGCTGGACGCGCTGTGCGCAAGGACCCACCGCAGTCGTGGGACGTACCTGCGGATGGCGGTGGCAGCGATGCTGCCGTTGCTGGAGTCCGATCACTGGGCGCAGCAGTCCGTGGACTACGAGCGGCACACGTTCGAGCGTGAGTTCATTCAGATCACGAGCCAGCTGATGGACTCCGACGGCGATGCAACGGACTGAGCGCGTGCGACCTCTGCACAACACGTTGTGCGCACAACGTGTTGTGCAGAGGTCGTCACTGGTGTCGTATGGCGGTCGTAATGTGCGGTGCATGGGCGATGAGCGGAACGTCCCGGCGTACACCGAGGAACAGGCGATTGCGGGAATGATCGCCGGTCACCGCATGGCCGGGATGGAGCCGACCCCGGTCGACGTTGCGGCGGCGCGACGCGGTTTCCGTGGCGAGTCGACCGCCGAGGACGAGCGTGCGCGAGTGCTGGCCGAGATCACGGAGTCTCGGTCGGCTGCGCCGCCCGATGGTCAGCCGCTGCGCGACTGATTACCGTGCGCTGGCGCGCCCGGCGTGACCTGGCGGACGGCCCGGCTCGCACAGTCCGGCGTTCTCCGCTGGCGCTCCGAACACCGGCCCGTGCTCGCGGGCCGTCCGCTCAGG
>JASLJL010000185.1 GCA_030152405.1 Gordonia sp. (in: high G+C Gram-positive bacteria)
CAACGTCACGTGCGCCGTGCCCCGCCGAGACACGGTGATCTGCTCCAGCATCAACCACGCCTTCGCGCTGACCCCGTCCAGGCACCGGTTCTACTAGAGCGGCTAGATCCGTTCGAACACTGCCGCGAGGCCCTGACCTCCCCCGATGCACATCGTCTCCAGCGCGTAGCGACCCCGTCGGCGATCGAGTTCGCGCAGCATCGTCGCGAGGATCCGGGCACCCGGTCGGTGCGACGGGCGTCCGGATCCTCGCGACGATGCTGCGCGAACTCGATCGCCGACAAGGCCGCTACGCGCTGGAGACGATGTGCATCGGAGGAGGGCAGGGCCTCGCGGCGGTGTTCGAACGGATTTGACGGCTCTAGTAGAACCGGTGTCTGGACGGGGTCAGCGCGAAGGCGTGGTTGATGCTGGAGCAGATCACCGTGTCTCGGCGGGGCACGGCGCACGTGACGTTGGCCGAACTGATGCGCTGCCCGACCTTCAGCGTGGGCGCCCGGAAACCCGCACGTGATCCGAATCGATAGCTTGTTCCACGTGGAACCCAGTACGGGCCCTGGGTGTCGCCGATGATCGCCACGCCGACGGTGCGCCGGGGAGCGGTCTTCGTCGTGCCGGTGCAGCCGACACTGCCTGGATTCGGGCCGATCTGACAGAGCCGTCCGGCGGCGACGAAGAACGTTCGGGCGCGGTCGGCGTACGCGTACGAGGTGAAGCGCGCGGCGTTCACCGCCTGGTACTGCCCGAGCGGCAGCCGTGTCCGCGCGGCGTCGGCCGGGCCGACGGCGAACAGCGTGGACGCCAGGGCGAGCACCGCGACGACGACGGCGGTCAGGCGGGCGGAACTCGAACGATGGACTCGCATTCGTTCATTCCACCACGCCCGACGCGCCGCCGACAGGCTCTTGTCGAAAGGATGGTCCTGGTCGCAGGCTCAGACGCCCGCGGGTGCACCCACGCGGTCGAGGAGTCGCTCGCGTGCTTCGCGGTACTCGACGGCGAGCCGGTCGACGACGTCGGCCACCGTGCCGCGTGAGGTGACCGAGCCGATTCCTTGGCCCGAACCCCACACGTCGCGCCACGCCTTGATGTCGCCGAGGCCGCCTTCGAGGGGATCGGGACCCGAGGTGGGCTTCGGCAGGTTCGCCGGATCGAGGCCGTGGACCTCGATGCTGCCGCGGAGGTAGTTGCCGTGGACACCGGTGAAGGTGCTGCTGTAGACGATGTCGTCGGCGCGCGAGTCGACGACCATGTTCTTGTAGTCCTCGACCACGTTGGCCTCGTCGGTCGCGAGGAATGCTGAGCCGACGTACGCGAAGTCGGCGCCCGCGGCGAGGGCGGCGAGAATCGAGCCGCCGTGGGCGATCGCACCCGACAGCAGCAGCGGTCCGTCGAACCACTCGCGGATCTCGCGGATCAGCGCGAAGGGCGAGAGGGTTCCGGCGTGGCCGCCGGCACCCGCGGCGACGGCGATGAGGCCGTCGGCGCCGCGCTCGACCGCCTTGTGCGCGAACATGTCGTTCACGATGTCGTGCAGCACGATGCCGCCGTAGGAGTGGACTGCCTCGTTCACGTCGGGGCGCGCGCCGAGCGAGGTGATGACAATCGGCACCTTGTGCTCGACGATCGTCGCGAGGTCTTCGTCCAGCCGCGCGTTCGACTTGTGGACGATCTGGTTGACCGCGAAGGGAGCCACGACGGCGTCGGGGTTCGCGGCGGCGAATGCGGCGTTCGACTCGGTGATCTCGTCGAGCCAGTCGCCGAGCTGCGAGGCGGGACGGGCGTTCAGCGCCGGGAACGAGCCGATCACGCCGGCCTGGCACTGCGCGGCCACGAGCTTGGGGCCGGACGCGATGAACATCGGCGACGCGACGACGGGAACGGTGAGCGGAGTCTGGAGGGTCTCGGGAAGCGACATGACGGGAACGATACAGTCAGAGGTGACTGTTTGAAAAGGGTGGAGAATGATTCACGTGGAACGTAAGCAGCAGGACCGCGCGGCGCAGACGCGCGACACGATTCTCGAAGCCGCGGCCAAGGTGCTCTTCGAGGAGGGTTACTCGGCGGCCACGACGCTGCACATCCAGCAGGTCGCAGGGGTGTCGAGGGGTCGTCTGTTGCACCACTTCCCATCGCGCGAGCTGCTCTTGACGGCCGCGGTCCACCACCTCGCAGACGTGCGGATCGCGGAGCTGACGGCGGGCGTCACCATCCCGACTGAACTGCAGGAGCGGATTCGATTCGCCGTCGCGGCGATGTGGGAGATCACCGGCCAGTCGTGCTTCTGGGCGACGATGGAACTCTGGATGGGGGCTCGCACCGCCAATCCTGAACTGCGGGAGGCGCTCTCGGGTGTCGAGCGGCGGATGCTGGGAATCCTGCGGAGTCGCGCCGACGAGTTGTTCGGTGAGCAGGTGACCGGCGCACCCGAGTATCTGAGGACGCGGGAAGTGATGATCACGTCGATGCGCGGCGCTCGGCTCGCGTACACCTTCCATCCGCGTGACCCGGAGACCGAACCCGCGCTCCGAAGCG
>JASLJL010000329.1 GCA_030152405.1 Gordonia sp. (in: high G+C Gram-positive bacteria)
TATCGCCTGACAGAAGGCGGCGAGGAGGATCGCCGCGACGGTCCGCAGACGTCGCTGGAAGGAGCTGTTGCCAAACCGGAAGTCCCACCGGAGGACATCGTCGGCACCGGTCCGCAGGAGCAGGTACAGGGCGACGGCGACGACAGCCAGGAGTGCGGCTGCCGTGAGTCGTGACTTCCAGCCGAACCTGCTCGAGCGCGCGGTCACCGCCGGCGCCGCGGTGGCGTCAGAGAGCGACACGAGACCTCCTCGAGAGGATCAGAGACAGGAAGACGACGGCGCCGACGACTCCCATGACCACCGACGTCGGGATCTCCATGGGTCGGATCACGACGCGGCCGATGAGGTCGCAGCCGATGATGAGCACTGTCGAGAGCAGGGCGATGGCGGGCAGATTGGCGCGCAGGTCGTCGCCGCGCACAGCGCTCACCATGTTCGGGACGATGAGGCCGAGGAACGGGATGAAGCCGATGACCACGCTGGTGACCCCGGATGCGAGCGCGACCATGCTCACTCCCAGCCCGACGGTGGCGCCGTAGTTGAGCCCGAGGCTGGTCGCGACGTCGCGTCCCAGGCCGGCGATCGTGAAGTAGTTCGCCAGCACGTACGACGCGACGGCGATCACGAGGACCGCCCACAGCGGTTCGTAGAAGCCGCGGACGATGTGGGAGAAGCCGCCGGAGCGCCACGAGACGACGGCCTGCAGGAGGTTGTTCTGCACCGCGAGGAGGGTCGACACCGATGCGACGACGGCGCCGAGCATCAGGCCGACGAGGGGGACGATCGCCGATCGACGCGCCCGGATCCGGTTGATGATCCCGAGGAAGATCAGGGTTCCGACCAGTGCGGTGCCCGACGCGACGAGCATCCTGACGAGCGGTGGCGCACCGGGGATCCACAACAGGCAGGCGAGGACGCCGAGGCCTGCCCATTCGGCGGTGCCCGCGGTGGTCGGCTCGACGAACCGGTTCTGCGTCAAGCGCTGCATGATCACGCCGGAGAAGCTCATGGCGATCCCGGCGAGGATCAGCGCCAGGGTGCGCGGGACGCGCGAGATGAAGAACATCCGCCACATCTCGCTGTCGCCGGTCAGCAGCCCGGCGAGCGTGATGTGGTACTCGCCGATCATCAACGATCCGGCGATGAGACCGGCCGAGAGCAGGACGAGTGCGGGCATGATGAGACGACTCACCGGCGGCGCCTCGTCGAGGCGCCGCCGGAGAGAAGTGATAGAGGTGGTGACCAACGGGCTACTTCTGGCTGCCCATGCTCTCAGCGATCGTGGCGTAGTTCTCGCCGTAGCACTGGATGCCCTCGCGGACGTAGAAGCCGGGGTCCAGGTAGACGAGCTGATTCCTGGTCATGAACTCGGTGTTCTTGAACGCGTCCTGAGCGGCGAAAACAGCCGACGCGGGCTTCGGAACAGAGCCGTCTTCGGGCTCGACGGCGGCGTCGCGGTCCATCACGATCACCCACTGCGGGTTGGCCTGAGCGATCGCCTCGGGCGTGAGACCCGAGTTCTGGTGATGGTCGCCCGCCTGGCCTGCGAAGACGTCCTTGACGTTGAGCGGCTCGACGAGCGGGCTCATGCGCTTGGCGCCGTTGTCGATCTTGCCGCCGTTGACGATCGAGAGGAAGACGGTCTGACCGTTGGTGGCCTTCTTCGCGGCGTCCAGCTTGGTGTTGAAGTCGGCGATGATCTCCTGCGCCTGATCTTCCTTGCCGAAGATCTTGCCGAGGGTCTCGGTCTGCGCGATCATCGCGGCCACACGACCGTTCGGTGCGTCGTCGCTCGCCGAGACGTCGATGAACGCACCGTCGGACTCCTGCGCGATCTTCTTGAGCTCGTCCTCGTGCTTTGAGAAACGGTAGCCGCCGACGATCAGGTCGGGCTGGACGTCGGCGATGACGTCGAACTTGGGCTCGGTGTGCGAGCCGACGTCCTTGATGTCGGAGTCGTCGATCCAGTCGCCGAGGTGCTGCTTGGAGTACAGCTGCTTCGGAATCGCCACCGGGGTGACGCCGAAGGCCTTGAGCGTCTCGGCGCTCGTGTTGTCGAGGGCGACGACGCGCGTCGGGTTCTTGGGGACCTCGACGTCGCCCTTGTTGGTGGTGACGGTGATCGTCTCGCCGGAGGCGGACGCCTCATCTGCGGTGGTCGAGCAGGCGCTCAGGGCGAGACTGCCTGCCAGGACGACGGCGGCGGCCGCAGCGGCGGTCCGCATACGCGTGAACTTCATGGGTTCCCCTCGGAATGTTAAAGGTTAAGCAAACCTAACATAGTGAAGGATTACCTCGCACGCGTGGTTCAGGAGGTGACGACCTCCAGGCTCGGCAAGGTCAGGTCGACGTCGGAGTCGTCGCCGCCGTGAGAGACGGCGGTGAGAGTCAGGAGGGTCGCTTCCGGTCGGCAGCTGAAGCGGGCGGGCGCGTACGGCGACGTACCCAAGCCCGCACTGACGTGCAGCGCCATCGACGCGCCCCACCGGGACAGGCCCTTCACACGCGAGCGATCGAGGTGGCAGTTCGTGACCACGGCGCCGTAGCCCGGAACGCACAGTTGTCCGCCGTGCGTGTGACCGGCCATCACGAGGTCGTATCCGTCGTCGGCGAACGCGTCCAGCACCCGCGGCTCGGGGGAGTGGGTGAGGCCAAGACGTAGCTGCGCCAACGGGTTCGGCCGACCTGCGATCGTCTCGTACCTGTCGCGTTCGATGTGTGGATCGTCGACGCCCGCCGACGCCACTCGGACGCCGGCCACCTCGAGTTCGCGGATAGTGTGCGTGGCGTCCAGCCAGCCGCGTTCGGAGAAGGCGGCCCGCAGATCCTGCCAGGGCAACGACTCCCCGTGCGTGCGCTTGTGGTCCTTCTTGAAGTACTTGAAGGGGTTCTTCGGCTTGGGCCCGAAGTAGTCGTTGGAGCCGAACACGAAGAGTCCCGGCCGGGACAGCAGGCCGCCGAGCGACTGCACGACGGCCGGCACCGCGTTCGGGTGCGCCAGATTGTCGCCGGTGTTGACGACGAGGTCGGGCTCGAGCGAGTCGAGCTCGGAGATCCAGGCCTGCTTCAGATGCTGATTGGGCATCATGTGGATGTCGCTGATGTGCAGCACGCGCAGCGGCGACGAGCCGGCCTCGAGGATCGGGGCGGTGACGTGGCGGAGTGCGAACGCGTTGCGTTCGATCACCGTCGAGTAGAGGAGGCCTGCGGCAGCGGCGCCGGCGGCACCCGCGGCGACGCGGGCGGCCCGAGACGAGGAATCGAAACCGGGGAGCATACGTCCACGATACGCGTGCTCGCCCCGGTCATCACTCGTCCGGGACGTCGATCACCACCGGCCCCACACCGGGCACCTCGACGGTCTTCTGGACGGTTCGGCCGCCGCCGCTCGGTCCGCCTCTGCTCGTCGACGATCCGCGACCGTTGCTCACATACACCGCGATCGTGCTGCCCGGCATCGCGCTGTCGGACGGCGCGGTGAACACGACGGTGCCCTTCGGGCGGCCGCTGTCGACTTCCAGTTCGTTCACCTTGAAGCCGGCCTCCTGCAGGCGGGCCGTGGCCTGACTGGCGGGCAGTCCGCTCACTTGTGGGATCCGCCCGCGGTCGCTGCCCGCGACGTACTGGGGATCGATGGGCGGCATCGAGACGGGACCGAACTTGGTCGCCACCGGCAGGATGCCGTTCATCCAGGTCCGGGCGGGCTCGTAGCCGCCGTAGACGTCACCGTCATAGCACTGACGCAGCGGCGAGGTGCAGATACCCGCGGGGGTCGGGCCGTCGTTGTACACGTACGACGCGGCCGCCAGCTGGTTCGTGAAGCCGAGGAAGGCGGCCGAGCGGTGGGCCTCGGTGGTGCCGGTCTTGCCGGACAGCGGGAGGTTCCACCCCGTCGTTCGGGCCGCCTGTGCCGACGTGCCCGCGCCACGGTCGTCCTCGCCCATGGCGTTGGCCAGAGTGTTGGCGAGACCGGAGTCGACCACCTGCTCGCACTTGGGAGCGTTGAACGGCACCGCGGTCATCGCCGGGTTGCCCTTCTCGTCCATCACCCGGTTGCCGTACTGGTCACGCTTGACCTGCTGGATCGACACGATCGGATTCGGCGGGCACCAGGTGCCGCCCGATGCGAGGGTCGCCGCGACGTTCGACAGTTCCAGAGCGTTCACCGCGAACGGTCCGAGGGTGAACGAGCCGAAGTTGCCCTTCTTGATGTAGTCGGCGAGCGACTGGTCGCCGTAACCGGACGAGCCCGGCGAGTTGTACGACCGCAGTCCGAGCCGGACCGCCATGTCGACGGCCGGCTTCACCCCGACCTGCTCCAGCAGTTGCACGAACGTCGTGTTGGGGGACGTCGCGAGGGCCTGCGTCACCGACACCTGCGGGGCGTAGGCTCCGGCGTTCTTGACACAGTAGGCGTTCGCCGGGCAGCCGTTGGCGCCGTTGCTGTTGCCCATGCCGTAGACGGCGACGCTCGACGGCACCGAGAGGACGGCGCTGGTGCCGAGGCCCTTCTCCATCGCGGCCGCGGTGGTGAAAAGCTTGAACACCGAACCGGCGCCGTCTCCGACCATGGAGAACGGCTGCGGCTGGACGGTCTGGTCCTTCTTGGCGTCGAGGCCGTAGTCGCGGCTGGAGACCATCGAGACCACGTCGTGCGACTGCTTTCCGGGACGCACGATGCTCATCACGTTGGCGATGCCCTCGGCGTGCGGATCGGCCTGCGCCTGGGCGGCGCGCTGCGCGGAGCTCTGGACCGCGGGATCGAGCGTGGTGCGGATGAGGTAACCGCCACGCATCACCTGTTGCCGGGAGATCCCGTTGTCGGCGAGGTATTGCAGCACGTAGTCGCAGAAGAATCCGGCGTTGTCGGCGGCGATGCAGCCCTGCGTGGGCGTGCGGGGTTCCGGCAGGACGCCGAGAGGCCGCTTCTTGGCCTCGGTGAGCTCGGCCCGTCGCTCGGGGAAGTTGTCGATCATGGTGTCGAGCACCAGGTTTCGACGAGCAGTGGTCGCCTTGGGGTCGGCGTACGGGTTGAGTCCCGAGCTCGACTGCACCATGCCCGCCAGCATCGCGCCCTGCTCGACGGTCAGCTCCTTGGCCGAATGACCGAAGTAGGTCTGGGCGGCCGCCTCCACGCCGTACGCGTTGTTGCCGAACGGGACGACGTTGAGATAGCGGGTGACGATCTGCTTCTTCGCGTCCTGCTTGGCGGCGGCGTCGTCGAGTCCGCGGTCGCGCTTGGCCTGATCGATGAGCGTCTGCTCGAGGGTGAGCGCCATCCGGACCTCCCGCAGCTTGCGGGCGGGAGTGGTCTCGATGGCTGCCTGCCGTTCGGCCTCGGTGCGGGCGAGGACGAGGAGTTGATAGTTCTTGATGTACTGCTGGTCGAGCGTG
>JASLJL010000292.1 GCA_030152405.1 Gordonia sp. (in: high G+C Gram-positive bacteria)
AAACTCTTCATGGACGTTCTCCTCCGATACGGCGACAGTGTCTCAGCGTAGAGGTCCCGTCAAGATCCGTGTAGTCGACGTATGAATCTCGTTAAGGCATATGGCGGCCGGTGCCGACCGGTTCGAAGGTGATCTGTGTGAACACATTCGAGGAGGTCTCGTCATGTCTGATGTGGTGATGCTGCTGATCGTCGCGGCGTCGATCGCGCTATGCGCGCTCGCCGTGCACGGGCTCGACCGTCGGATCTCGCGATGACCGGCGCGGGGACGGTGGCCGTGATCCTCACGATCATCGCCGTGGCAGTCGTGGGCTACCTGATCGCTGCCCTGCTCTATCCGGAGAGGTTCTGACCCGGTGAACTCCACCCTCGCCGGCGTACTCACGCTGGTCTTCATCCTTCTCGTCCTGGCGGCGGTCTACCTTCCGCTGGGCGACTACATGGCGCGCGTCTACTCCTCGACGAAGGACCTCGCCGTCGAACGCCTTCTCTATCGAGTCGGCGGTGTGGATCCGCGATCCGGTCAGACGTGGCGCGGCTACGCGCTCAGCGTGGTCGGATTCTCGGCCGCGTCGCTCCTTGTGCTCTACGCGCTGCAGCGGTTGCAGGGAGTGCTGCCGTGGTCCGACGGCAAGCCCGGCATGTCGCCCACGGTCGCGTTCAACACGGCGATCTCGTTCGTGGCCAACACGAACTGGCAGTCGTACACACCCGAGTCCACGATCAGCAATCTCACGCAGATGCTGGGCCTGGCAGTGCAGAACTTCCTGTCGGCGGCAGTCGGCATGGCTGTCGCGGTCGCGTTGATCCGCGGCATCGTCGCACGTAAGACTGGTCATCTCGGAAACTTCTGGGTCGACCTCGTTCGGGGCACGATTCGAATCCTGCTGCCTCTCGCCGCGATTGTCGCCACGATCTTCGTCCTGCAGGGCGCCGTGCAGTCGTGGCGCACCGGCTTCGACTTCACGATGCTCGACGGCACGAGCGGGCATGCTCCCGTGGGGCCGTTCGCATCGCAGGAGGCGATCAAACTCGTCGGCACCAACGGTGGCGGCACCTACGGCGCCAACTCGGCGCACCCGTTCTCCAATCCGACGCCGTTGACCAACGTGGTGCAGATCCTCGCGATCCTGATCATCCCCGTGTGCCTCACTCGCACGTACGGAACGCTCGTCGGCGACCGGAAGCAGGGCCTCACCCTGCTCGGCGTGATGGCGGCGATCTGGGGCGCGATGCTCGCGATCGTCTGGACTTTCGAGGCGCGCACCGACGGCCTCGCGACCCGCGCGGCCGGAGCGGCCCTCGAAGGCAAAGAACTGCGGTTCGGCGTTCCCGGATCCGCGCTGTTCGCGGTGTCGACGACCGGCACATCGACCGGAGCGGTGAACGCCGCACACGACAGCTTCTCCGGAGCGGGCGGGGGCGCCCTGATCTGGAACATGCTGCTCGGCGAAGTGGCGCCCGGCGGCGTCGGATCCGGGCTGTACGGTCTGCTCGTCCTGGCGATCATCACCGTCTTCGTCGGCGGTCTGCTCGTCGGGCGGTCGCCGGAGTTCCGCGGCAAACGCATCGGACAGCACGAGATCACCCTGGCCGCCCTGTACGTGCTGGTGATGCCGGCGCTCGTGCTGCTCGGAGTGTCGATCACCGTCCTGCTGAGTTCCACCACCGATTTCCTCAGCAACGACGGCCCGCACGGCTTCAGCGAGGTCCTGTACGCGTATGCGTCGGCGGCCAACAACAACGGCAGCGCGTTCGGCGGCATCACCGTCACGAGTGACTGGTTCCAAATCTCGCTCGGCCTGGCGATGCTGTTCGGGCGACTGCTGCCAATCGTCGTGGTGCTTGCCCTGGCGGGTCGTCTCGCGGCGCAGTCGCCGAAGGAGGCCGACCCGGCGACTGCCCTTCCCAGCCGCGGGATCCTCTACGGCGCAATGCTTCTCGGGACCACACTGCTCGTCGCAGGTCTCACCTTCTTCCCGGCGATGGCGCTGGGCCCGATCGCGGAGGCGCTCTCATGACGCTCCAGACAGAACTCCCTTCGGCACCGGAGACCGGCAGCGAACTCGTCACCAGTGGTGCGTTCGACACGAAGCAACTCGTCGCGTCGCTGCCGCAGGCGTTCCGGAAGCTGAACCCCCGCGACCAGGCCCGCAGCCCGGTGATGTTCGTCGTGTTCATCGGCGCCGTCATCACCACCGCACTCGCGATCTGGCACCCCTCGGTGTTCGCGTGGGTGGTCACGGCGTGGCTCTGGTTCACCGTCCTGTTCGCAGGTCTCGCCGAAGCCGTTGCCGAGGGACGCGGTCGTGCTCAGGCCGACAGTCTCCGAAAGGTCAAGCGCGACACCGTTGCCCGAGTAATCGGCGACGACGGATCGATCACGTCGGTCCCCGGCTCCGAACTCGGTGTCGGAATGCGGATCGTGGTCGAGGCGGGCGAGGTGATCGCCGGAGACGGCGACGTCGTCGAAGGCATCGCGACCGTCGACGAATCGGCGATCACCGGCGAGTCGGCCCCCGTGGTCCGCGAATCCGGCGGCGACCGCTGCGCCGTCACCGGCGGCACCGTGGTGCTGTCCGACCGGATCGTCGTCCGCATCACCACCGAACCGGGGCAGACGTTCGTCGACCGGATGATCGCGCTCGTCGAAGGCGCCGCGCGCAAGAAGACGCCGAACGAGATCGCCCTCGACATCCTCCTCACCGCGCTCACCATCATCTTCCTGCTCGCCGTCGTGGCCGTCGGACCGATGCAGCAGTTCGCAGGCGAAGCGGCCGACCCGATCAAACTGATCGCGCTCCTGGTCTGTCTCATCCCGACGACGATCGGCGCGCTGGTCTCCTCGATCGGCATCGCCGGGATGGACCGACTCGTCCAGCGCAACGTGCTCGCGATGTCCGGACGCGCGGTCGAGGCCGCAGGCGACGTCGACACGTTGCTCATGGACAAGACGGGCACCATCACGTTCGGCAACCGTCGGGCCACCGCGTTCCATCCCGCGCCGGGGGTCACCGCCGACGAACTCGCCGCCGTCGCTCGGCTCTGCAGCCTCGCCGACGAGACCCCCGAAGGCCGAAGTATCGTCGACCTCGCAGACTCCTCGGTTCCCCGCACGCCGCGAGACGACGGGTCGAACGGTACTGCGGTCCCGTTCACCGCTCAGACGCGGATGAGCGGAGTCGACCTCGACGGCGTGCAGTACCGCAAGGGCGCCGCGGACTCGGTCCGCACCTGGATCGGGGCGGACGTCACCGATGTCGACTCCATCGTCGACGACATCTCCAGCCGCGGAGGAACGCCGCTGGTGGTCGCGACGGGAACACAGGTGCTCGGCGTCGTCGAGCTGTCGGACGTCGTGAAGCCGGGGATGGCGGAGCGGTTCGCACAGCTGCGTGCGATGGGCATCCGGACCGTGATGGTGACCGGCGACAACCCGTTGACCGCCGCGGCGATCGCCGCCCAGGCGGGTGTCGACGACTTCGTCGCACAGGCGACACCGGAGGACAAGCTCGAACTCATCCGCCGCGAGCAGGGGGCCGG
>JASLJL010000330.1 GCA_030152405.1 Gordonia sp. (in: high G+C Gram-positive bacteria)
GTGAAGACCGTCGACATCGACGGCCGCGGAACGCCGGTGTGCAGCGCGACGGTCTCGCGCAGAACGTTCAGGACCTGCGTCGTCATCTCCTCCGCGGACTCGAACCGTTCGGCGGGGTCGAGCGACGTCGCGCGGTGCAGCAGGAAGTAGAACGACGGGTTGCGAGCGAACTCGGGTGTCGTCTCGGGATCGGGCAGACCGTCGAGGTAACGGCCGTCCTCCATCGGCATCTCGACGGTCAACACCGCGAGCGTGCGACCGATCGAGTAGATGTCGGTCGCGATCTGCGGACCGGTCTCCACGATCTCCGGCGCCTGGAATCCGGGAGTGCCGTACAGCCGGCCGTACCCGTTGATCGCCGACACCGCGCCCAGGTCGATGAGCTTCACGTCGTCGGACGTGATCATGATGTTGTCGGGCTTCACGTCGTTGTAGACCAAGCCGACCGAGTGGAGGTAGCCGACGGCCGAGAGCACTTCGAGGATGTACGCCATCGCCTGCTCGACGGGCATCAGCTTCGACTTGCCAGACGCGGATGTGGTCAGCTGCTTGAGCGTGTGACCGCCGACGTACTCCATGACGATGTAGCCGAACAGTCGGCCGTCCTCGTCGGCCCATTCGACGAAGTTGAAGATCTTGACGATGCCGGGGTCGTTGACCGATGCGAGGAACTGCCGCTCGGCGATCGCGACGGCCTGTGCCTGCGAGTCCGACGAGTTCAGCAGGCCTTTGAGGACCACCGGTCGGTCGGACACGTTGTGATCGACGGCCAGGTAGATCCACCCCATGCCGCCGTGCGCGATGGCGCCGGCGATCTCGTACTGGTCGGCGACCATCGTTCCACGCGACAGCCCGGGCACGAACGAGTACCGCGAGCCGCAGTTGGGACAGGTGCCCTGAATCGGCCCCTTGCCTTCGCCCGACGAGCGGCCCACCTTCTGCCCGCACTGCCAGCAGTGACGCTTGGACTCCACGATCTTGGGGTCGGCGAGCACGGCGTCGGCGGGATCGATGTCGGTGACGTCGGGGAGGTGGACGAGTTCGCTGCCGAGACGCCGGTCGTGGACGTGCGGGCCCTTGCGCGTCTTGCGGCGCGACGAGGTGATGTCGTCGAACAGACGTCGGACCTGCGTCGCCTGGGTGCCCGCAGGCGCAGGCATCGTGCCCGCGGTCGGCGGACCGACGAGCGACGCGGCGGTGTCGGCGGCGGGCATGGTGCCCACCTCGGTGGCTTGAGTCGACTGACCCTCGTCGGCCGTCACCGCGGTGCTCACATCGTCGGCGCGGGCACGCGGCGGCGCGTCCGTCGGCATCGTCTGCGACGGTTCGGTCGAGGGTTCGTCAGCGGTGTGGTCGGTCATCGTCTCAATCGCGGTAGGTGTACGACGGAGGGCTGCCCGGTCCGAGGACCGACAGCCACTGCTCATAGGACCTCTGCCAGCTGCCGTCGGAGCGTCGGGCGGCGAGCACGGAGTTCACGAAGCGCACGAAGTCGGGATGTCCCTTGGCGATGCCCACCCCGTAGTCCTCCGCGCCGAGGCTGTCGCCGACCACCTGCACCCACGGATCCTGCGCGACGATGCCGGCCAGAATCGGGGTGTCGGAGGTGATCGCGTCGATCTGCCCCTGCTGCATCATCACCAGACAGTCGGCCCAGCTGAGCGTGGAGACGAACCGCGCACTCGGAGTGTCCGCCTTGACGCGTGCGGCCGATGTGGACGAGCGGGTGGCGCAGACCTTCTTGTTCTTCAGGTCGGCGACGTTCTCGATGCCCGAGTGGCGATACACGAGGATGCGCTGGGCGGCGTTGAAGTACGGCGACGAGAAGTCGACGGATTCGAGGCGCTTGCAGGTGATGCTCATCGACTTGATGACGACGTCGACGGCACCGGAGGTGAGTGCGTCGATGCGGTTGTCGGTCGACACCATCCGGTAGTCGATGCGGTTGGGGTCGCCGAAGAGGGCCGCCGCGATCCAGTGGGCAACGTCGATGTCGAAACCCTTGACGTCGCCCGACAGGGGATCGCGGAAGCTCAGCGGATTGGACCCGAGGTCGGTGCCCACGATGAGCCGTCCGCGCTTGACGATGGCGGCCATCGTCGAGCCCGGCGGCATCTGTCCCGGGGCGGGGGTGACGTCGGCCGGCCGGAGACTCGACGTGTCGCAGGAGTCGTCGGCTTGGCCGCGGGTGTCGACGGTGTCGTCGAATCGCACGTCGGGCGGAAGCGGGATCTCGGCCGTCGTCGTCGGAGGCGGATTGCCCTGGGAAGTTGGGGCGGCGCACGCGCCGATCGACGCCACGGCGACGGCGGCGAGCAATGCGGTGACGATGCGCCGAGGGGTCATCGGTACTCCCGGATGCGTGGGAACAGTCCGGCGAACACCGCCAGTGCGGCCACCACGCACAGGACGGCGATGCCGCTGCCGGTGAAGCCGAGGACCCGCTGCGCGGTGTTGATGTTGGTGCGGAACGTGGACCGGGCCTCGCTGATCGCGTTGACCAGGGCGTCGTTCGCCTCGGAGTACGCGGTGGCGGTGCTGATGGTCCCCTCGCCGACGGTGAGCGCTCGGGCACCGGTGAAGTCGCCGTTCGTGAGCATCCGCGCGACCTCTTCGTGCGCCGACCGCCACCGGACGACCGCCGACTTCACGTCTTCCAGGCGGTCGGTGACGGCGGGATCGTCGGCGAGGTCGGGGTCGGCTCGGATGACGTCGGCCTGCGACCGGATCCGGTCCATCGCGTCGAGGAAGGTCCGGTCGAGTTCGCCGGGGTCGGAGCGTCGGACGAGGGACAGGGTCTCGGCCGAGCGCGCCTGCTGGGTGAGGATCCGCATGCTGGTGAGCGTGTGCAGCGGATCAGCGCCGGACACCTTGGCGGTGTTGGCGGCCGCCACCGACATGAGGCCGGACGCGAGGAGCCACACGGTGCCGAGGACCATCGCCGTCAATGCGGCGATCAACCCGATGTTGAAGTGCCTGCGGGTGCGTCGGGCGAGGTAGCGCCCGGTGGCGACGAGCATGCCGATGATCAGGAAGAGCGCGACGTACACACCCCACGGCGGCACGGTCAGGGTGCGCTGCGGTTCGGCGATGGCGGCCGAACGCTGCTCGTAGAGTCGTTGTGCCGCGGGGAGAATCGTGTCCTGCATCAGCGTCGATGCGACGGTCAGATACGCGGAGCCGACCGGATAGCCGAGTCGGTTGTTGGTCCGGGCGGTCTCGACGAGTCCCGTGTAGACGGGGATCTTCACCGCGAGCGTGTTCAGGTCGGCGCGAGCGGACTCCTCGTCCTCGGTGTGCGCCGAGGGGCCCTCCCGGTACCCGTCGGTCGCCGCGATGAGCGCAGTCGACGCCGTCGCGATCGAGTTGGTGAAGTCGGCGCGCAGGTCCGGGGTCTCACGTCCCCCGGAGATGAATGCGGAGTTGGCCGATGCGTCGGCCACCGACAGCGAGCTGTACAGCACTTCGGCCGCCTCGGCCTGCGGCTCGCTTCGATCGATGAGCGACGACAGTGTGGAGCTGCGAGAAGTCAGGGCGGCCGAGGAGTACCAGCCGGTGAGACTGCACGCGACGATCATCGCCAGGAGGATGATGACGAGCTTGCCCGGCGTGGTGGTCGCGTAGAAGCGGAGCGCCACCAGCGGAGAGTTCACCCGTTCGCGGGTGAGGGCGGCGATCTCGCGTCGGTCGGCGATCACCTGGCGCAGCGTGGGGCCGGGGGTCACCCGGTCCGGGATCACGGTTCGACCGGCATGCGTGAGCGCTGAGCGCACACCCGAAACCTGGCCGGTCACTTGCGGTCCCTTCACTTGCGTACTCCCAGACTAGTCCGCGAGCCCGCGTGCGAACGGTAGGACCCGGTAGCGTGATGGGCGAGTCGGACGAAGATGCCGAGGCAGCGAAGGAGACAGCGTGCAGGGAGACGGTGACGGCTGGGTCTTCGACGCGGACGGGCAACGGTACTGGGGTCGTCATGGCGCCGCGGGCCTCCTGCTGACCGCGCCTCTCGACGACGACGCCGGCGTCGCGGTCCTGCTGCAACACCGTGCCGTCTGGTCGCATCAGGGCGGGACGTGGGGACTGCCCGGAGGTGCCCGCGATTCTCACGAGACCGTCGAAGAGGCCGCCGTCCGAGAAGCGGGCGAGGAGGCGGGCATCGTCGCCTCCGACGTCGAGGTGACCGACTCGATCGTCACGCACCGTGCGTCGAGCGGATGGACGTACACCACCGTCGTCGCACGTGCCGCTCACCAGATCGTGACCGTCGCCAACGGCGAGTCGACCGAACTCCGCTGGGTCCCGGCGTCGTCGGTGGTCGACCTGCCGCTGCACCCTGGCCTCGCCCTCGCCTGGCCCGCGCTCGTCGAGCATCTCGCCGTCTGAGCCGCCTGACGAGTTCGTGCCGCTGGCTACGCGAGCTGGTTCGCACCGGAGATCAACGCGTTGACCGCCGACTCGTCGCCGGTG
>JASLJL010000342.1 GCA_030152405.1 Gordonia sp. (in: high G+C Gram-positive bacteria)
TGGCGTCCTGCTCGTGTTCGCCGGGCTGCCCGGACGCATCGTCGCGTCGTTCACCGCCTTCGGCATCGCCGGATTCGTGGCGTTCGCTCTCGTCGAGGACTACCGAGCCGCGCGCGTGTTCAGCTTCCTCGGCGGAGCCCAAGACGTGCTGGGCGGCGGCTACCAGGCGAACCAGGCCAAGTTCGCGCTGGCCGACGGCGGGATCTTCGGAAAGGGACTCGGCCAGGGAACGGCGAAGTGGAACTACCTTCCGAACGCCCACAACGACTTCATCTTCGCGATTATCGGCGAAGAACTCGGTCTCATCGGCGCTCTGAGCGTGGTGACGCTGTACATGTGTCTCGGCTGGGTCGGCATGCGCATCGCGAAGCGGTCTGCGGATCCGTTCCTGCGACTGCTCTCGGTCACCATCACCACGCTGTTCCTCGCGCAGGCGTTCATCAACATCGGCTACGTGATCGGTCTGCTGCCGGTCACCGGCATCCAGCTGCCGATCCTCTCCTACGGCGGCACGTCCGCGCTGACGATGCTGGCCATGCTCGGTTTGTTGGCGAATGCCGCGCGCCATGAACCCGCCGCCGTCACCGCGCTCACGGGCCCGCGTCCCAAGGGGCTCGCCCGGTTGCTGCGGCTGCCGATCCCGCAGCAGTACAAGCCGCCTCGTTCGGCGGCCGCGCGTCCTTCGGCCGGCCGCCGACGGACCACGTCGAGCTCGGACCGCAGGCGTCCGGCCCCGGTTCGATCGTCGCGCGTCAGTCGCCCCACTTCCGGGCGCGGGGCGAGCGCGGTCCGCTCCGGCGAGATCCACTATCCTGGCAGGCAACCAGGCACGTTCCGTCGTGAGCAGCCGCGCATGCCGCGGTCTGTGCAACCGCGGGCGGGCCGTACCGCACACGGCGACGCACCAGCGTCGCGGAGCCGTTCCAGGCGGCGTGACGAAGGGGAGAACAGGCGCCGGTGAGCACGAACAAGGAGACCGGCAGACCGCTGTCCGTCGTCGTCGCAGGCGGCGGCACCGCCGGACACATCGAGCCGGCGCTCGCCGTGGCCGACGCGGTGCGCCAGCTCGATCCGAACGCCCGCATCACAGCGCTCGGCACCACTCGCGGGCTGGAGACGACGATCGTGCCCGAGCGCGGCTACGACTTGCGGCTCATCCCGCCGGTTCCGCTGCCACGGAAACCCGGCATGGAACTGGCCAAGACGCCGTGGCGGGTCATCCGGTCCGTACGCGCAACCCGCAAGGTGTTCGCCGAGGTCGACGCCGATGTGGTCGTCGGCTTCGGCGGCTACGTCGCACTGCCCGCGTACCTGGCCGCCCGGTCGACGGTCCGCGGCTCGCGTCGTCTGCCCGTCGTCATCCACGAGGCGAACGCGAGCGCGGGAGTCGCGAACAAGGTGGGCGCCAAGGTCGCGGACCGGGTGCTCGCCGCAGTGCCCGACTGCGGTCTGCCCGGGGCACAGGTCGTCGGCATCCCGGTGCGCGGAGCCATCACCTCCCTCGATCGCGCCGCCGTTCGAGCACAGGCCCGTCAGTTCTTCGGACTGGACCCGGACGCTCCGACGCTGCTCGTGTTCGGCGGATCGCAGGGTGCGCAGCGCCTCAATGAGGCCGTCGCACCGGCGGCGGGCGCGCTCGGCGTCGCCGGGATCGGCGTGCTGCACGCGTACGGGCCCAAGAACTCGATCGACCCGGTGTCGCCCGACGGCGCGCCCGCCTACGTCGGAGTCAGTTACCTCAATCGCATGGATCTCGCGTACGCCGCCGCCGACCTGGCGATGTGCCGGTCGGGTGCGATGACGGTCGCGGAGGTCTCGGCCAGCGGTCTGCCCGCCGTGTACGTGCCGCTGCCGCACGGCAACGGCGAGCAGCGACTCAATGCGCTGCCGGTGGAGCAGGCCGGCGGCTGCGTCATCGTCGACAATGAGACGGTTACCCCGGAGTGGGTGAGTCGCGAGATTCCCGCGCTCATCAACGACGCCGACCGTCTCGCGGCGATGGGAGCGGCCGCCAGGTCGGTCGGACATCGAGACGCCGCCGTGGCGGTCGCCACCGCGGCACTGGAACTCGCTACGGAGAGAAGAGCCCGATGACCGCGTCGTCGACACCGCTGCCGGAACAACTCGAACGAGTCCACATGGTGGGCATCGGCGGTGCCGGGATGTCGGGCCTGGCGCGAATCCTGCTCGCTCGCGGCGGGAGCGTCTCCGGTTCGGACGCGAAGGACTCACGCGGAATCCTCGCACTTCGCACACGCGGCGCCCTGGTGCGCCTCGGCCACGATCCGGCGGCCCTCGACCTGCTCGACGGCGGTCCGACCGTCGTCGTGACCACGCACGCGGCGATCCCGAAGGACAATCCGGAGCTCGTCGCCGCGCGTGAGCGCGGAATCCCGATCCTCTATCGTCCGCAGGTGCTGGCACTCCTCATGCAGGGACGCCGCACCCTCCTCATCTCGGGAACTCACGGCAAGACGTCCACCACGTCGATGTCGGTGGTCGCGCTGCAGCACTGCGGCGTGGATCCGTCCTTCGCCGTCGGCGGAGAGCTCAACGAGTCGGGTACCAATGCTCATCACGGCAGCGGCGACGTGTTCGTCGCCGAAGCCGACGAGAGCGACGGCTCGCTGCTCGAGTACACGCCTGACGTCGTCGTCGTGACGAACATTGAGGTCGATCACCTCGACTTCTTCGGCACCGAGCAGGCGTACGTCGACGTCTTCGACAAGTTCGCGGCCCTGATCCGTCCGGGCGGAAGCCTGGTGATCTGCCTCGACGATCCCGGAGCGGCGGCGCTGGGAGGCCGCTGCGCGGCGGCCCTCGCCGACCGCGGAGTCACCGTGCTCGGCTACGGCGCGGGTGATCACGCGGATCTCGCGCCGGACGTCCCGCTGGCGGCCGAGCTGCTCGAGGTGACCCCGCGCGGTGCGGGCAGCACGACCGCGGTACGGCTGCACCCGCCGCTCACCGACGACACCGTCGAACGGTCGTTGGATGTGACACTTCCGGGCAGGCACATGGCGCTCAACGCGCTCGGCGCACTCTCCGCCTGCGTGCAGATCGGCCAGAACGCCGACGCCGTCGCCGACGGCATCGAGGGATTCGGCGGTGTTCACCGGCGATTCGAATTCCGTGGACGCGAACGCGAAGTGGACGTCTTCGACGACTACGCCCATCATCCGACAGAGGTGCGTGCTGTGCTGTCGGCGGCTCGTGACGTGGTCCGGAACGGATCTGGCCGGGTGATCGCGGTGTTCCAGCCGCACCTGTACTCGCGGACCGCGGAGTTCGCGGCCCAGTTCGCCGAGGCGTTGAGTCTGGCCGACGAGGTCCTGGTGGCCGACGTGTACGGCGCTCGAGAAGCGCCGCAGCCGGGCGTGAGCGGTCTGCTGATCTCCGATGCGGTGACGGTTCCGGCCGCGTTCGTCCCGAACATGTCCGAGATCCCGGCGGCGGTCGCGGACCGGGCCCGCCGAGGTGATCTGGTCCTGACGATCGGGGCGGGCGACATCACGATGCAGGCGGCGCCGATCCTGTCCGCGCTGGCACAGCAGGAATGACGACGACCGTCGGACGACGTGGCCGCAGGCGTCGGGGAGAGCAGCGGCCCAGCAAGCTGTCGGTGATCCTGGTGATCACCGGAATCCTCGCGCTCGTCGGGGGAGCGGTCGCAGTCGCCTACTACACGCCGCTCATGGCGGTCCGGTCCGTGGACGTGGTCGGTCTGAAGACCGTCGACCGCGACGAAGTGCTCCGACTCGCGCAGGCGCCCGAGGGGCGACCGCTGCTCCAGGTCGACACCGGGTCGATCGCCGATCGGATCGCGGTGCTGCCCGCCGTCGAGGAGGTGACGGTGGAACGCGGCTACCCGTCGACGTTGACGATCACGGTGACCGAGCGCGAGCCGGTCGGCACCCTGGACTGGTCGGGCAAGATCGGCGTGATGGACCGCCTCGGCATGGTCTATCTGACCTTTCCCGACCGGAAGTCGGTGCCGAAACAGTTCGCGGGACTGCCAGTGCTGACTGTTCCCCGACCCGGACCGAACGATCCGACGACGCTCGCGGCGCTGACCGTCGCGCGGGATCTGCCGGACTGGCTGCGGTCGCGGACCACCGCGGTGGAGGCCACCTCACCCGCAGACGTGACACTGGTCCTCAAGTCGAAACGGCGTGTGGTCTGGGGAGACGCCGAGCGCACCGACGACAAGGCGGCGGCGCTGCAGAGCGTCCTCAAGGTCGCGGGCGACACCTACAACGTGTCCAGTCCGGAGTTCCCCGCCGTCAGCTGAGTTTCAGCGAACAATCTGCGACACGCCCACTCGCCTTGCACGGCACAGGTCCACGCAGTCAATACCGTTGTCACCAAGCGTTACGTACTTGACATAACTATAACCCTCTCGTTTAGGTTTAGGGTTTCGGTTCGAATTAGGAAGGCATCATGACGCCACCCCACAA
>JASLJL010000432.1 GCA_030152405.1 Gordonia sp. (in: high G+C Gram-positive bacteria)
CGATGCCCGTCACGCGCTTGGCCGTCAGCGGAACGTAGCGCAGCAGCACGCCGGCATGGACCGTCATGTAGTCGACGCCCTGCTCGGCCTGCTCGATGACGGTGTCGCGGTAGATCTCCCAGGTCAGCTTGGTCGGATCGCCGTTCACCTTCTCCAACGCCTGGTAGATAGGCACGGTCCCGACCGGCACCGGGGAGTTCCGCATGATCCACTCGCGGGTCTGGTGGATGTCCTTGCCGGTGGACAGATCCATGATGGTGTCCGCGCCCCAGCGGGTGGCCCACACCATCTTCTCGACCTCTTCGGCGATCGACGACGTGACCGCGGAATTGCCGATGTTGGCGTTCACCTTCACCGCGAAGGCTTTGCCGATGATCATCGGCTCGCACTCGGGGTGACGGTGATTCGCGGGGATCACCGCACGGCCGGCGGCCACTTCGCGGACGACGACGTCGACGTCGACGCCCTCGCGTGCGGCGATGTACCGCATTTCCGGGGTGACGACTCCGGCGCGAGCCCAGGCCAACTGCGTCGCCACATCGTCGACGGGCTCCGGTTTGGCCCACTCGTCGCGGATGCCGGGGAGTCCGGCCTCGACGTCGATGACGGCGTCGGAGTCGGTGTACGGACCCGACGTGTCGTACAGGTCGAGATGATCGCCGTTGGTGAGATGGACGCGGCGCTGCGGCACGCGCAGCCCGTCGACCTCGAGGTAGTGCTTGGTGCTGCCCTGGATCGGGCCTGTGGTGACGCTGTCTGCAGACACGGGTGTGCCCATGACTTCTCCTCCCTACGCCGGCATTACCCGGACAGGTTCGAGCGGTCGACGACCGCCGGTCGCCATCTCAGCCCTCGGATCGTGAGAGCCCCCGCGTGTGTAATTGTGTGTGTGCCGATGGCACGACGCCAAGCGTACGTCACGTCGTCGTCGGGTGTGACGAGCCTCCGCCCGACGCCGAACCGTGATGCAGATGTGACTGATGTGACTTGCGACACAGGGTTACGCGACCGTAGGGTTGTGACAGTCATCACAGGAGGTGTCATGCATCTGCGGAACCATCGTCATCACGCGCCCCGCCAGTCCGCGCGGTCGATCCTGCAACAGATCTCGGAGGTCGTCCACAATCCGGATCGGGAACGATTCGAACTGTGGGTGGCGGGCGAGCTCGTCGGAGTCCTCGGATACCGCATCGACCCCGACGGCACGGTCACGATCCTGCACACCGTCCTCTACGACGAGTACTCCGGGCACGGCCTCGCGACCCGTCTGACAGGTCGCGCGATGGAGTACATGCGCACTCAGGGGCTTCGGGTGCGCCCGCTGTGCACCTTCACCAAGAGATACGTCGACGAGCACCCGGGCGTCGTCGCGCTCGCTCCCGTGTGATCGGTGCCGGCGCGTCAGGAGACGTCGAGCACGAGAGGTGCGTGATCGCTGGCGCCCTTCGCGGCACGAGCGGCCACATCGATGAAGGCGTCGTGCACGCGGTCGTCCAAGGCCGGTGAGCAGAGCGCGAAATCGATTCGCATGCCCTCGTTCCGCTGATGCCTGCCCGCCGTGTAATCCCAGAACGTGTACGTTCCCGGTCCCGGCGTGAACGGCGCCGCGCTGTCGATGTACCCCGCGTCGCCGAAGGCCTCGAACGCGGCGCGCTCGGCGTCCGACGTGTGGGTGCGCTCGGCGAAGTACTCGGGATCCCAGACGTCGTCGTCGGTCGGGGCGACGTTCCAGTCGCCCGCGAGCGCGATCTGCGCGGCCGGGTCGTGCGTCAGCTCCAACTGCATGACTCCCGCGAGCGCGTCGAGCCACTCCAGCTTGTACGCGAGATGCGGATCGCCCGGCGCGCGCCCGTTCGGCACGTACAGACTCCAGACCCGGATCCCTCCGCAGACGGCCGACATCGCGCGGGCCTCACGAACGCCGTCGTACAGCGGTTGTCCGTCGAACCCGATGTGCACGTCGGAGAGTCCGACGCGGGAGGCGATCGCCACGCCGTTGTAGCCGCCCGATCCGTGGAAGGCCACGTCGTAGCCGTGCGCGATGAAGCTCATCACCGGGAACTGGTCGTCGGAGCACTTGGTCTCCTGCATCGCGAGCACGTCCACCGCGTGCCTCGTCATCCACGCGACGACGTCCTCCGACCGTGCGCGGATCGAGTTCACATTCCAGGTGGCCAAGCGCATGAGGGTCAGTCTCCTCCGACGACGTCCGTGATGCGGACGCCGGTGTCCGCCCACCTCTCGCCGATGGCGGCGGTGTCACCGACGAGCAGTGTTGCGAAGCGTCTGCCCCGAGCACTGTGATGGTCGTGCCAGAACTGTGTCGACTCGGCGAACCAGTCGAGAGCCGACGGCTCGTCGGCGAGAAGTTGCTCGGCGCGCAGCACGATGGTCAGGTAACCGGTCGACGCGGTGCCCTCGGGAGTCCGCAGGTCGTCCGGGAGATCGCGCATGCAGTCGTCCAGCGCGTCGCGGTTGAAGCCGAAGTGGTCGGGGAAGTCCCAGGCCTGTGCGAACGCGTCGAGCAGGTCGTCGACGGTTCGCATCTGGGCGCCGTCGAGCCGTCGCGCGGTGACGCCCGTGCCGAAGAGGGACGGGACGTTCGGCGCGGCGCCGAGAACGCCGGTGCGGACGAAGTCGTCAATCGTCATGCGGACGGCCCTCTGATCTTGGTGAAGGTGTCGTAGTGGTCGAGCGTGTAGTACGCCGACCCGTCGCTGCCGGTGATGATGCGTTCCGCGTCGCGTCCTCGGCCCCGCTGCTTCGGATTCACGTCCCACTCGCGGTAGGTGATGCGCTTGCCCTTCGCGTTCTTGGCCGGCAGGCGTCGTTCGTTGTTGCGGAACGTGTCCCCGCCGTGTGTGCCAGGCGCGTTGGCGGCGTCGGGCCAGTCGCCCGCGTCGATGTACTGCAGGGTCTGCGTCACGCGGGCAGGCGTGTCGGACGGGCCGGGCCGTTCGGTGCGCGAGCGATCGGACGGTGTGGCCTTGCTGCCGTCGACGATGCTCACCGACGAGGTGGCGGGCGTCGATTCGTCCGTCGCGCTGCGGCCGTCGATCCACCAGGTCAGGGCGACGACGGCGAGGAGCACGACCGCGCCGAGAGCCGACGCGAGCAGACGCCGACGGGAGTGTTCGGAGGGAGGCGTGGGGGAGGACATCATCGTCCACGGTAGCGGCTCGCGGTTCCTCGGCCGCATCGGGCGGTGCCGGTCACAGACCGTGGACACGTCCGGTGTGGTGGAGTGCGAGCCCGGCGTGTCGCGCGGCGGCGCGTGCTTCGATCTCATCGACCGGCACCGTCGCCGCCCACCGACCGGGGACGAACTCGACCGCCGGAACCGCCGGGGTGTGGTCGCCGACGAGCACCTCGATCGGATGTCCGGCGTCCGCCACCGGAACAGCTCCCGGCCGGACCAGTCGATCGGGCAGCAACCCGCGAGCCGGCAGACCGCGCGCGGCGAACCACGCTCGGACCTCGGGCAGGGCCGCCGATGACGCGGCGAACTCGACGGGCACGGCGAGATTCCCGCGGAGTCCGGCACCGCCTGCCTGGAGCAGCCACCCGTCGATCTGGGCGTGTTCGCCTCCGGCGGCCGCGCAGAGAGCGCGCTCGAGGTCCCGGATCTGCGAATTGCGCACGACGGTCCGGGACAACGTCCGCACCGACACGACGGCCGAGCGGGGGATCGTCAGCTCGACGTCGTCGCGGGACACCACGAGGCCCGCGGCGTCGGACGACACGAGCAGACCGGTCACGTCCGACATCGACGGGCTAGACGTCTGCGACGGATTCGGCGTCGCGCGCCAATCGGCGGGCGAATCGAGTGCGAGCCGATAGCGGACGACCACTCGGTCGCCGGCCACCGGGTCGGGAGTCGGCACGGTCAGTCGTCGTGGCCGAACGGGTCGCGGACCTCACCCGGTGTCCACGTGAGACCGGGGACGCCCCAGCCGTTGCGCTTGATGGCCTTCTTCGCGGCGCGCGCGTTCCGGCCGACCAGCACGTCGACGTACAGGTAGCCGTCGAGGTGGCCGGTCTCGTGCTGCAGCATCCGTGCGAAGAAGTCCTCGCCCTCGATCTCGACGCGCTCACCGGCACGATCGGTGCCCACGACCTTGGCCCAGGAGGCGCGGCCGGTGGGGAAGCCCTCACCGGGCACCGACAGGCAGCCCTCGTCGTTGTCGTCGGGATCGGGCATCGTCTCGGGGATCTCCGACGTCTCCAGCACGGGGTTGATCACTTCGCCGCGACGACGGACCGGGCCGTCCGGGCAGTCGTAGACGAACATCCGCAGGGCCTTGCCGACCTGGTTGGCGGCGAGACCCACGCCGTTGGCGGCGTCCATGGTCTCGTACATGTCGTCGAGGAGGGTGATGATCTCCGGCGACGGGACGCCGTCGGCGTCGAGCTCGACCGGAGTGGTCGGCGCGTGCAGAACCGGTTCGCCGACGATGCAGATCGGAAGAATTGCCATGTGCAGACACTTTACCGGCGGAATGCCCGACGGAAGCGACGCGTGTCGTCGCGAGCGGACGGGCGCATCTCTGGTTAGACTCATCGACGAAACCACACGCGTGTGATTCCTCCCCGGGCCCGGTGGCCCGGGCGGGTGGGACCGGCGTGTCTCGGCGGCATCAGCAGAGGGAGCGAGATGGACGGCGCAACCGCGCGAACCCCCAGCGGCGACGACTCGGTCGCCGCTGCGCAGACCGCGCACCAGGGCGATCCCCACGAAGTCGGTCCCGACGGGCTGAGCAGGCGTGAACACGACATCCTCGCCTTCGAGCGGCAGTGGTGGAAATACGCGGGGTCGAAGGAAGAGGCCATCAAGGAACTCTTCAGCTTGTCGGCGACTCGCTACTACCAGGTCCTGAACGCCCTGGTCGACCGGCCGGAGGCCCTCGCGGCCGACCCGATGCTCGTGAAGCGACTCCGCCGTCTGCGCGCGTCACGGCAGAAGGCCCGCGCGGCCCGACGCCTCGGATTCGACATCTGATCGGCGCGTGACGACGCCGCGCACACGTACTACGTCACGTCGTGAGCTAAAGTTGCCGTGATGAAAGCTGACCGAGAAACCAACCGACTGCCTCTCCGTGCGGGCGCCATGCTCCTGCTGGCGATCGCTGTGGTCTTCATCGGCCTGGGATGGCACAGTGCGGCGAGCGGTGACGACGATCCCGCATCCGACCTCGCGAACGCGGGCACCAGCGCATCCGCCACGGAGACGCCGTCCGGTCCCGCCACCAAGAAGACCTCGACGCCGCCGAGCACTGCGGCCGACGCGGGCGACGTCGGAAGCATGTGCGTCCTGAACGCAGGCACTCAGACCGGCCTCGCGGGCGACGTCGCCGACGCCCTCAAAGCGGCTGGATACACGGTGAGCGGCGCCGCGAACCTGTCGACCGGCAGCATCAGCGAGAACACCATCTTCTACGACGAGGGCAAGGAGACGGCAGCCAAGAAGGTCGCCGAATCGGTCCCCGGCGGCGCCGACGTGACCGCGCGTCCGGCGGCGTTCACCAAGTGCCCCGGCGAGCTAGCCGTGGTCGTCGTGACCAAATGAGCCTCACCCCTTGCAGTCAGCTGACTTCAGCCCTCTCCATCACGCGATCTAAGGAGCGTCATGTCCGCCCGTAACCTCACCGGAATCTCGACCACCCGAGTCCTGGCAGTGGTCGCCGCTGCCGGTGCCGCAGGAGCGGTCCTCGCGGGCTGCTCGCCGGACGAGCACCCGTCCGACGTTCCGGGCACCCGTCCCGCCGTGATCACCGGCGACCAGGTGAAGCCGGGCGACGAGGTCAACGCGGGCGTGCAGCGGTCCGACAGCGACAAGGCCACCGTGACCCTCGTCGACCTCAAGGGCGGCAACATCGGCAGCGCGACGTTCACCACCGACGGCAGCGCCGTCTCCGTCCAGCTTCGCGTCTCGGGAGTCGAAGCCGGTTCGCACGGCATCCACATCCATTCGGTCGGCAAGTGCGAGGCGTCGAACACCTTCGCCTCGGCGGGCGATCACCTGCAGGTCGACGGCCACACCGGCAAGCCGGAGAGCGGCGACCTGGGCACGGTCACCGTTCTCAAGAACGGCACCGGAACCGTCGACACCACGACCGACGCCTTCACGATCAACCAGATCCGCGGCAAGGCGCTCGTCCTCCACAAGGTGGGCGACACCGACGGCACCCAGCGCGAAGCGTGCGGTGTCATCTCCGGAAACGCCTGACGGGCCGGATCACAGCACGTGGGCGTCCCGATCACTCCGATTCCATTCACCGGGTCGCCGGAGCCGACCATCGGTGTCGAATGGGAACTGGCGCTCGTCGACCGGGACACCCGTGACCTGTCGAACTCGGCTCCCGAGTTCTTCGACCTGATCGCGGGTCGCGGCGTCGATCGGGCCGAGCGGATCCACCGCGAACTGCTCAGCAACACCGTCGAACTCGTGACCGGCGTGTGTCACACGGTCGCGGAGGCGATGGACGACCTCGGGGCCACGCTGGACGTGGTCCGCGGACTCTCCGATGAGATCGGCGTCGACCTCTACGGTGCGGGGACTCACCCGTTCGCCGAGTGGTCGGCCCAGCAGCTCACGGTGGGCGACCGGTATGCCGAGCTGATCTCGCGCACCCAGTGGTGGGGCAGACAGATGCTGATCTGGGGTGTGCACGTCCATGTCGGCATCAGTCACCGCGACAAGGTGCTGCCGATCCTGTCGTCCCTGCTCAAGTACTACCCGCACCTGCTGGCGCTGTCGGCGTCGTCGCCCATGTGGGGCGGGCAGGAGACCGGATACGCCAGCAACCGGGCCATGATGTTCCAACAGCTGCCTACGGCCGGACTGCCGTTCCAGTTCGAGACGTGGAACGAGTTCGAGGCGTTCGCCGCCGATCAGATGACCACCGGGATCATCGATCACCTCAACGAGATCCGGTGGGACATCCGGCCCTCGCCGCATCTCGGCACCATCGAGGTGCGGGTGTGCGACGGCGTGTCCAACCGGCGCGAGCTGGCGGGGATCGTCGCCCTCATCCATTGCCTGATCGTCGATCTGGACCGACGTCTCACCGCCGGTGAGACGCTTCCCCAGATGGCGCCCTGGCTGGTGCAGGAGAACAAGTGGCGGGCCGCCCGGTACGGGATCGACGCCATCATCATCGAAGACTCCGACTGCGCGGAACGGCTCGTCACCGAAGACCTGGCCGATCTGCTCGTTCGGCTGGAGCCGGTCGCGGCGTCGCTCGGCTGCTCGGCCGAGTTGGCGTCCGTCGCCGACATCGTCGCGCGCGGCGTCAGCTACAAGCGCCAGCACGACGTGTTCGCACGCACCGGCTCTCTCCGCGACGTCGTCTCGTCCGTCGTCGCCGAACTCGACTGACCCGTCGCTCCCGGGGGATCACTCCGCCCGGGGCGGGCCCTCGCGGAGCTGGGACTCGTCGAGAAGCTGCTCGTCGATCCGCTGCTCGCGGTAGACGAGCCTGCCCACCCGCTGCGCGATGACGGGAGCGGTGAGCAGTGTGAACAGCCCGGTGAGGATCAGCATGCCGCTGTCGGGGTGGCCGCGCAGTTCGATCAGCGTGCCGATGAGCACCAGGATCATGCCGAACGTCTGAGGTTTGGTGGCGGCGTGCATCCGACTCAGGGTGTCGGGGAACCGGACGATGCCGATCGCCGCGGTGAGCGCGACGAGCGACCCGAACAGGATGAACACCGCTGAGATGATGTCGCGGATCACTGGTCGTCCCTCCGCCGGAATCGAGCGACGGCCACCGAGCCGATGAAGCTCACCAGGCTCAGGACGACGATGCCCGCGGCGATCGTCGTGTCGCCGGTGGCCGCCACCCAGACGGCGAGCCCGCAGATCAGGATCGCGACGATCGCGTCGACTCCCACGAGACGATCGAGAGTGGTCGGTCCGCGCAGGGTGCGGTACGTGGTGAGGACGACGGCGATCAGCAGCATCGTGGCCGCTGTGCCCCAGACGTAGGTCACTGGTCGTCCTTCCGTCGACGGCGCAGCAGACCGCGCGACGCACGGCCTCGTTCGGCCTCCTCGGCGACGCGCTGGCGGTCGCTGAAGGGCACATGGTGGTAGTCGTCGTCGATGCCGTGGAACGGGCTCGGATGCCACTCGGAGTCGCGCTCGAAGGCCTTGATGAACTGGCGTTCCACGTAGGTCATCTGCTCGAAGAACGAGTCGACGTACTTCTGCTTCCGCACGTCGAAGATGTGGACGTACAGCATGCGCCGCAGGTGATCGATCTCGACGACCATGGTGCCGGGCACGAGATTGATGTAGTTCACCGCGAGGGTCAGGACCAGATCGGACTTGATGGCCAGGTGCACGCGGACCACGGCGCCCAGCGGCGGCGGCCCGGGTTTGACGGCCGCCCACGCGACCTGGGCGCTGGACTTCACGAAGTTCACGATGAGGGAGAGGAAGAGCCGGACGGCCGCGACGGGATGCAGGCGCCCTTCGACGGGCACGCGAGGCAGCGGCAGCACCGTCATCACGACGACGCCGAACACGATGCCTACGACGATGTTTCCCCAGGTGATGTCGCCCCACAGGAGAACCCA
>JASLJL010000457.1 GCA_030152405.1 Gordonia sp. (in: high G+C Gram-positive bacteria)
GACGACGGCCTCGCCGCAGGCAAGGGCGTCGTCGTGACCGCCGACCGTGCAGCTGCTCGAGCGCACGCCGTCGACGTGATCGAGAACGGTCATCCGGTGCTGCTCGAGAGCTTCCTCGACGGACCCGAGGTGTCGCTGTTCTGCCTGGTAGACGGGGACACCGTGGTGCCGCTGCTGCCCGCGCAGGACCATAAGCGCGTCGGCGACGGCGACGAAGGCCCCAACACCGGTGGCATGGGCGCCTATACGCCGCTGCCGTGGCTGCCCGACGGCATGGTGCAGACCATCGTCGACGACGTCGTGCGTCCGGTCGCCGCCGAGATGGTCGAGCGCGGTGTCGCGTTCTCCGGACTCCTGTACGCCGGTCTGGCCATCGGGTCCGACGGCCCGTCCGTCGTCGAGTTCAACTGCCGCTTCGGCGACCCCGAGACGCAGGCGGTACTCGATCTGCTCGAGACTCCGCTCGGCGAGGTCCTCGGCGCGGTCGCGAACGGCACGCTCGCCGACCTGCCGCCGCTGACGTGGTTCGACGGCAGCGCCGTCGTCGTCGTGCTGGCAGCCGAGAACTACCCGGGCACGCCGCGTACCGGCGATCCGATCGTCGGCGCCGACACCGAGGGCGTGCTGCACGCGGGCACCAAGCTCGTCGACGGGGCGATCGTCTCGTCGGGCGGCCGTGTCCTCTCGGTCGTCGGACGAGGGGCGGATCTCGGCGAGGCTCGGGCCCAGGCCTACGAGCGACTCGGTCGGATCGAGCTCGCCGGGGCGCACTTCCGCACCGATATCGGCAAAGCGGCCGAAGAGGGACGCATCAGCCTCTGAGGTAGTCCGTTCGAACGACACTGCTCTATGCGGTCGACCCGGTGTGCTCCGATGATCGAATGACGGACCGAACGATCACCGGGAGGCGTCATGAACCGTCGAGCACTGCTCACCACGATCACCGTCGCGGCGACGGCCGTGAGCCTCGCCGCCTGCACCAGTCCTGCCGAGCAATCGTCGTCGCTGAGATCGGATTCCACGGCGTCGATCCCGCAGATCGCATCCGGCGAGCCGACGGCGCCGCGCTCGGGCGCCACGACCAGTGTGTCCGAGATGATCGGCAGCGGGGGAGACCTGTGCCTCGACGCGAGATCCGCGCTGGTGCGGGACGCGGTGCAGAGCCTCGGCGCCGATTCGAACGGCGGCCGCTGGCGAGTGTCCGAGGCCAGCCGACATCGACTGGCCGCAGGGTGCGACGTCGACTGGGTGAAGGTCGACGGCTCCGGCTTCGGAGACGCCACCTACACCTCGCGGGTGCTGGTGTTCCACGACGGGCGATTCCTCGGAACCGTCGACCCGCACGAGTACTCGTACACGTCGATCGCTGCCGACACTCCGCACTCGGTCACGGTTCGGTACCGCTGGCTCGGCGCCGACGATCCGTTCTGCTGCCCGCAAGGCGGTCCTACCACCGTCACCGCGTCGGTCTCGAACGGCGCGATCGTCCGCGACGGCCGATTCCCGCCGAAGGTGAAGTGATCGGCGCGTCAGCGAGCGAGTTCGCGACCGAGGAACTCCACCTGGTCGGCCATCACTGAGCGCCAGAACTTGGTCGTGTGCCCGCCCGGCGTCGTCGCGAACGCCGCGGGCGGGTGCAGGTCGGCGGCCCACTGCCGGGTGTACGTGTAGAACTGGTCGGACGTTCCGATGCTGATCATCAGCGGAATCTTCGCGAACACGTGCTGCTGGCCGAACAGGGAGTTGGCCTGATAGTCGGCGAACGAGTCGAATGCCCGCGGAGGGAACATCGTCGGGTCGGCCCACATCGCTGGGGAGCTCACGGCGATCGACGCGACGCGTTCGGGTCCGAGGATCGCGGCGATCCGGAGCGCCCCGTACCCGCCCATCGACCAGCCGTACAGGCCGATCCGATCGATCCGCAGATCGAGCTCGGGACTCTGATCGAGCATCGGCAGAAACTCGTCGATCATCATCGCGGCGCCGTCGGCGCCGTCGGTACGCAGGTGAAAGTAGTTCCGCCCGACGTCCACGGCGGCGAGCGCGAACGGCGGATTCCCCGCGTCCACGTACTGCTGGAGCACGCTCTGCATGTTCATCGACGGGCGGAACAACGACTTCTCGTTCGTGTTCAACGCGTGCGCGACGAGTACGACGGGAAGCTCGCCGGTCACCCCGCGCGGTCTCGCGACGGCCCACCTCGTGGTGCGGCCCGCCATCTTCGCGGACACGAACTCGCCGGTCACGACCGGCGGGTCGCTCGGAATGTCACCGGGCGACGTCTCGACGGGCAGCTCGTCGTCCGGGCCGAGGTGTGCGGCGTCCGACGCCTCGACGGGGTCGTCCGACGAGCACGCGGCCACGCCGAACACGACGGCGCCCGCGAAGGCGGACAGCAGCCCGCGGCGCGTCAGTTCGGGCGTGCGCACACTCAGCGCGGACAAGTGCAGCGCTGCTCGGGCGCCACCTGCGACATGACCTCGTCGACGTGCGAACCGCAGCCGTCCCACGTGGTCTTGCCGCAACGGTTACAGATGACGGGAAAGCACATGTCCCTCATTCTACGACGCTGGGCGGCGCTGCGTTTTCGTTGCCGCGAGACCTCGGAAGTAGACTGTGCGACGTGGGTAAACCTGCCATCAGCAACGTCCTCGCCAACCGCTACGCCTCCGCCGATCTCGCCGGCATCTGGTCGCCTCAGCACAAGATCGCCTTGGAGCGTCAGCTCTGGATCGCCGTGATGAAGGCCCAGCGCGATCTCGGGATCGACGTCCCGTCCGATGCGATCGCCGACTACGAACGAGTGGTCGACCAGATCGACCTCGAGTCGATCGCCGATCGCGAGCGGGTCACCCGCCACGATGTGAAGGCCCGTATCGAGGAGTTCAACGCCCTCGCCGGTCACGAACACATTCACAAGGGCATGACCAGCCGCGACCTCACCGAGAACGTCGAACAGCTCCAGGTGCTCCTGTCGCTGCAGCACGTGCGCGCCAACGGTGTGAGCGTGCTCGCTCGCATCACCGAGCGCGCGGCGCAGTACGCGAGCATCGTCATGGCGGGCCGCAGCCACAACGTCGCCGCTCAGTCGACGACTCTCGGCAAGCGATTCGCGTCGGCCGCCGACGAACTGATGATCGCCCTGACCCGCGTCGACGAACTGATCGACCGCTACCCGCTGCGCGGCGTCAAGGGCCCGATGGGCACCAGCCAGGACATGCTCGACCTGCTCGACGGCGACGCCGCGAAGCTCGACCAGCTCGAAGGCAAGGTCGCCGCGCACCTCGGCTTCTCCAACGCGCTGACCTCCGTCGGCCAGGTGTATCCCCGATCCCTCGACTTCGACGTGGTCTCCGCGCTGGTCCAGCTCGCCGCCGGACCCTCGTCGCTCGCGACCACGATCCGTCTCATGGCCGGACACGAACTCGTCACCGAGGGCTTCCAGCCCGGCCAGGTCGGCAGCTCGGCCATGCCGCACAAGATGAACACCCGCAGCTGCGAGCGCGTCAACGGCCTCGCCGTGATCCTGCGCGGGTACGCGTCGATGACCGGCGAGCTCGCCGGTGCGCAGTGGAACGAGGGCGACGTGTTCTGCTCCGTCGTCCGCAGAGTCGCGCTGCCCGACGCCTTCTTCGCGATCGACGGCTTGATGGAGACGTTCCTGACCGTCCTCACCGAGTTCGGCGCCTACCCGGCTGTCATCGCGAACGAGCTCGACCGCTACCTGCCCTTCCTGGCCACCACCAAGGTGCTCATGGCATCGGTGCGCGCGGGCGTCGGCCGCGAGACCGCGCACGAGGCCATCAAGGAGCACGCGGTGGCCGTCGCACTGGCGATGCGCGAAGAGGGTCGCGAGCCCGATCTGCTCGACCGCCTCGCCGCCGACGACCGGATTCCGCTCGACCGTGCGCAGCTCGACGAGCTGATCGCCGACAAGGCGGCGTTCAGCGGCGCCGCCCAGGCACAGGTGGCGAGTGTCCTCTCCGCCGCCCAGAAGTGGTTCGACGCTTACCCGGACGCCGTCGCGTACGCGCCCGCGCCGATTCTCTAGACCCCGACCCGAAGGCTCACCGCACATGCGCCCCGCACTCTCCGACTACCGGCACATCGCGTCCGGCAAGGTCCGTGACATCTACGAGATCGACGAGCACACCCTGCTCCTGGTCACCTCCGACCGGATCTCCGCGTACGACTACATCCTGTCCACGCCGATCCCCGACAAGGGCCGCATTCTTACGGCCGCGAGTTTCTTCTGGTTCGACGCGCTCTCGGTGCCGAATCACCTCGCGGGCGGCCCGGCGGACGAGCGGATCCCCGCCGAGTCGGTGGGCCGGTCGATGGTCGTGAAGAAGCTGCCGATGGTGCCTGTCGAGTGCGTGGCGCGCGGCTACCTGACCGGGTCCGGGCTGGTCGACTACCGTGCCACCGGGTCGGTGTGCGGCGTGCAGCTCCCCGAAGGACTCGGTGAGGCCGACAAGCTTCCCCAGCCGATCTTCACCCCGGCCACGAAGGCCGATCTGGGCGACCACGACGAGAACGTGTCGATCGACCAGGTCGCGGAGACCGTCGGTCGTGAACTCGCCGAGACGCTCCGCGACACGACGCTCGACATCTACGGCCGCGGATCGGCGCTCGCAGCCGCACGGGGAATCCTCCTCGCCGACACCAAGTTCGAGTTCGGCCAGGCGGCGGACGGGTCGCTGGTCCTGGCCGACGAGGTGCTGACACCCGACTCGTCGCGGTACTGGGACGCCGACGGCTACACGCCCGGGCAGGTGCAGCCGAGCTTCGACAAGCAGATCGTCCGCAACTGGCTCACCGGACCCGACTCGGGCTGGGACAAGGCGTCGGGCGACGAGCCTCCCGCGCTTCCCGCCGACGTCGTCGAGCGCACCCGGGCCCGCTACATCGAGGCGTACGAACGCATCTCGCAGCTCTCCTTCGCCGACTGGCCGGACCGCCTGGATGTCTGACGTTCAGACGGGCCTGCCGGTCCAGGCACCGGTCGCCAAACGAGTTCGGAGCGAGCGCGTCCACCACGGCGACGTGTTCGTCGACGAGTACGCGTGGCTGGGCGAGAAGGCGAATCCGGAGGTCACCGCATACCTCGACGGCCAGAACGCGTTCGCCGATGCGCAGACCGCCGACCTCGAGGCATTGCGGACGACGATCTTCAACGAGATCAAGGCGCGGACCAAGGAGACCGACATGGGTCTCCCGACGCGCAGCGAAGGTTATTGGTACTTCGTGCGGACCACCGCAGGCCACTCGTACCCGAGGTATTGCCGCTGCCCGATCTCGGGCGACGACGACTGGACGCCGCCGGAGGTGTCCGTCGATCGGGAACTACCCGGCGAGCAGGTGTACTTCGACATGAACGCCGAGGCCAAGGGTCACGAGTTCTTCAGCGTCGGCGCGGTGTCGGTCAGTCATGACGGCACACGTCTGGCGTACAGCGTCGATCTCGAGGGCGACGAGCGCTACTCGCTGCGCGTGCGCGACCTCACGACGGGCGAGGATCTGCCCGGCGTCGTCGACGACACCGCGGGCAGTGCGATCTGGTCCAAGGACGGCCGGTTCCTCTTCTACCTGACGGTGGACGAGTCGTGGCGTCCCGACAAGGTCTGGCGTCACGAGGTCGGGTCGGACGCCGCCGACGTGATGGTCTTCCACGAGGAGGACGAACACTTCTGGGTGGGCGTGGGAGCCACGGCCAGTGACGACTACCTGATGATCGGCTCGGAGTCGAAGCTGACGTCCGAGGTGTTCGTGCTGTCGGCGGACGAGCCGACAGGCGAGTTCGTCACGGTCGCCGGCCGTACGCCCGGAGTCGAGTACAGCGTCGATCACGCGATCATCGGTGGTGACGACTACTTCGTCATCGTCCACAACGGCGACGACGGGCGGGGCGGCAAGGCCGTCGAGTACGCCGTCGACATCGCTCCCGTCGACGACGTCGCAGGCCGCCGACCGTTGATCCCGCACGATCCGGCCCGCCGCATCGAGGACGTCGAGTGCTTCCGGGACTACCTCGTGCTGTCGTACCGGTCGGCCGCCGTTCCGCGACTCGCCGTCGCGGATCTCCGGGCGGTAGAGGGCATCCCGGCCGCCGAGGACTTCCACGAGGTCGCTTTCGACCAGGAGCTGTCCTCGCCCGCACTGGGGTCCAATCCGGAGTGGACCACACCGCGTCTGCGCCTGGTGTACACGAGTTTCGTGGATCCGGTGGAGGCGATCGACCTCGACGTCGCGACCGGGCGACGGACGCTGCTGCGGAAGCAGACTGTTCTCGGCGAGTACGACCCGTCCGACTACGTCGCCACCCGCGACTGGGCGGTCGCGGACGACGGGACCCGGATCCCGGTGTCGTTGGTCCGGCGTCGTGACCTCGCCGACGGGCCGGCTCCGGTCCTGATGGTCGGCTACGGCGCGTACGAGATGTCGATGGACCCGGGATTCTCGATTCCGCGGCTGTCGTTGCTCGACCGCGGAATGGTGCTCGCGTACGCGCACGTGCGCGGCGGAGGCGAGCTCGGCCGCAACTGGTACGAGAACGGCCGTCTGCAGCACAAGCGCAACACGTTCACCGACTACATCGCGGTGGCGAGGCACCTGATCGACTCGGGACGGACGTCGTCGTCGCAGCTCGTCGCCGACGGCGGCTCGGCGGGTGGACTGCTGATGGGGGCCGTGCTCAACATGGCGCCGGAGCTGTTCGCCGGTGTGCTGGCCGCGGTGCCGTTCGTCGACGCGCTCACCTCGATGCTCGACCCGGAGCTTCCGCTGACCGTCACCGAATGGGACGAGTGGGGCGACCCGTTCCACGATCCCGACGTGTACGCGTACATGAAGTCGTACTCACCGTACGAGAACGTCGCGCCGCGTGCGTACCCGTCGATCCTCGCGCTGGCCTCGTTCAACGACACGCGCGTGCTCTACACCGAGGCCGCGAAATGGGTCGCGGCGCTCCAGGCCGCGACCACGTCGGACGCTCCGATCCTCCTGAAGACGGAGATGTCGGCGGGTCACGGAGGAGTCAGCGGTCGGTACAAGCAGTGGGCCGAGATCGCCTACGAACACGCCTGGATCCTCCGGACCTCTGGCGCTCTCTGAGTCCTGAAACAACTTCGGCACTCCGCGCCGCGCCATGCGCGGTGGGGAGTGCCGAAGTCGTCGTGCAGTGTGACGCGTGATCAGTGCATCACGACGGGCACCTGCTGCTCCTCGTTCGCGCCCTCGGCCACCAGCTTGCGGCGGGGGAGGAAGAACGCGGGGATCAGCGTCAGTGCGACGAGCACCGTGGCCACGATGAACGTGTCGCCGTACGTGGACGCGATATCCGAGATCACGCTGCCGCCGGCATCGGCGACCGCGGCCGGATCCTTCACGTCGACGCCGTTCGCGACCATCGCCTCGCCGACCTTGGCTTTGTCGCCGCCTGCCTGCATGACCGCCTGCGACAGCGGCATCAGCATGGTGGTGAAGATGACGGTGATGACGCCGGTGCCGATCGACGACGAGGTCTGCTGGATGGCGTTCATCAACGTCGAGCCGTCGGCGATCTCCGAACCGCGGAGGGTGGCCAGCGCGGCCGACATGATCGGCATCATCGTCATGCCCATGCCGAGGCCCTGAACGAACAATGCGCTGCACAAGAACCAGTACGACGTGTCGGTGCCGAGCGTGATGAACGCGGCGACGCCGATGCCGATCAGGAACAGGCCGCCGAGCACGAACTTGCCGGGGCCGATCTTGTCGGTCATCTTGCCCGCGATCGGCATGGTCAACATCGCGCCGAGGCCCTGCGGAGCCAGCAGCAGACCGGCCATGAGGGTCGACTCGCCGCGCACGATGATGAAGTACTGCGGGTAGAGCAGCGAGGCGCCGAAGAATGCGACCGCGAACAGCGACATCGTGATGACCGAGATGCGCAGCGTCGGGTTCCGGAAAAGCCGCAGATCGAGCAGCGGGTTCGTGGTGCGGAACGCGTGGCGGATGAACAGGGCGATCAGGATCGCGCCGATGATCATCGGGATGTACACGCGCGGTGCGTTGAACGTGCGCTCCTCGGCGCTCGACGAGACGCCGAACAGGAACAGCGCCAGACCCGGTGACAGCATAAGCAGACCTGGGACGTCGATCTTCTTACCCGGCTCCTGGTCATTGGCCGGAAGGGCGAACCAGGCGTAGACGAGGGCGATGACACCGATCGGGATGTTGATCAGGAACACCCAGTGCCACGAAGCGATCTCGATCAGCCAGCCGCCGAGGATCGGGCCCATGATCGGGCCGAGCAGCATCGGGATGCCGAGCACGGCCATGACCGAGCCGACACGCTCCGGGCCTGCGGCGCGGGTCATGATCATCATGCCGATCGGCATGAGCAGGCCGCCGCCGAAGCCCTGGATGACGCGGAAGGCGACGAGCGAACCGATGTTCCACGCCAGCGCACAGAGCACCGAACCGATCAGGAACAGGATCAGCGACGCCATGTAGACGCGCTTGGTGCCGAAGCGGGACGCGGCCCAGCTGGCGGTCGGGATGACGGCGGCGAGGGCCAGCGTGTAGCCGGTCATCGACCACGCGGCGCCCGCGGACGTGGTGCCGAACTCGGTGATGAAGGTGGGCTGCGCGACCGAGACGACGGTCACGTCGAGGATCGACATGATCGCGCCGAGCACGATGACGCCGGCCACGACGAACACGTCGCGGCCGAGTTTGTCCGGCGCGGACGCCGAAGCTGGTGAGGTCATGAGGTCACTTTCTCTGGTGAGAGATGGAGCAGGGCGTCAGACAGGGCGTCGCGCAGACGCGCCCGGACATCGGCGGGCAGGGAGGCGACCACTTCGTTGAGGTCCTCTTCCTTGAGCTCGAATTGTCGTTCGATCAGTTCGGTGCCCTTGTCGGTCAGCGAGAGGCGCTTCACACGGCGATCGGCCGCGTCCTCTCGGCGATCGACGAGATCGATGCCGACCAACCGGTCGACGCCTCGGCCGCACGCGGCGAGCGAGAGGCCCACTGCGTCGGCGAGACAGTTCACCGAGATCGCTTCGCACTTCTGACGGAGGACGAGCAGCATGCGCACCTGGGAGAGCGTGAGCTCGGTGGTGGCGAGGCTGTCGACCGTGCGTCGTCCGTGCATCTCGGCGAGATGTTCCAGAAACGACCGCAGCGCCGAGCTGGCGTTGCGGACGGAATCGTCGACGGGTTCGATTGATGGCACGGAAAATAAGTTACGACCACGCAACTATTGCTGCAACACAATTAGTGGTGAGGTTCCTCACCGACCACTACGCTGTGCGACATGAGCCACAACGTGAAGTCCGTTCCCGTCAACGCCCTCGACGGATCCGCCCTCGACCTCGCCGACTTCTCCGGTCCGCTGCTCGTGGTGAACGTCGCCTCGAAGTGCGGCCTCACGCCGCAGTACGCGGGCCTGGAGAAGCTGCAGGAGACCTACGGTCCGCGCGGGCTGACCGTCGTCGGGATGCCGTGCAACCAGTTCATGGGGCAGGAGCCGGGGACGGCCGAGGAGATCGCCACCTTCTGCTCCACCACTTATGGCGTCAGCTTCCCGCTGTTGGAGAAGGCCGACGTCAACGGCGCCGACCGTCACGCGCTGTACGACGTGCTCACCCAGGCCACAGACTCTGAGGGCGAGGCGGGCGACATCCAATGGAACTTCGAGAAGTTCCTCGTCGGATCGGACGGTGACGTCGTCGCTCGGTTCCGTCCGCGCACCGAGCCCGACGCGCCCGAGGTGATCGCCGCGATCGAAGCCGCTCTCTGAGTGCTTCCACCGGCGGCGAGAAGCGGGCGTCCGGCCAGGTAGGATACGTCCGTAGGACTTCACCACAATGAAGGAGCGATGCCGCGATGGCGCGTGTAGTTGTCGATGTGATGCCCAAGGCCGAGATCCTGGACCCTCAGGGGCAGGCCATCGTCGGGGCCCTGGGCCGACTCGGATTCTCCGGAATCGCCGACGTCCGTCAGGGCAAGCGGTTCGAACTCGAAGTCGACGGCACCGTCGACGACGCGGCGCTCGAGCGCATCGCTGAAGAGCTCCTGACCAACACGGTCATCGAGAACTTCAACGTCTCCCGCGTGGCGGAGTGAGCATGTCTGCTCGCATCGGTGTCATCACCTTCCCCGGTACCCTCGACGACGTCGACGCCGCACGCGCGGTGAACGCGGCGGGCGGCGAAGCCGTGTCGCTGTGGCACGGCGACGCCGACCTGAAGGGCGTTGACGCGATCGTCGTCCCCGGCGGATTCTCGTACGGCGACTACCTGCGCGCGGGCGCCATCGCGAAGTTCGCGCCGGTCATGGGCGAGGTCGTCAAGGCCGCCGAGCGCGGCATGCCGGTCCTCGGCATCTGCAACGGCTTCCAGATCATCTGCGAGGCGGGACTTCTGCCCGGCGCGTTGATCCGCAACGAGGGCCTGCACTTCATCTGCCGTGACGAGTGGCTGCGCGTCGAGTCGAACACGACGGCGTGGACCAGTCGGTACGAGGTCGGCGCCGAGATCCTGATCCCGCTCAAGTCGGGTGAGGGCCGCTACGTCGCGTCCGACGAGACGCTCGAAGAGCTCAAGGGCGAAGGCCGCATCGCGTTCACCTACGCGGGCGACAACCCCAACGGCTCGCAGCTCGACATCGCAGGCATCTCGAGCGCCGACGGCCGCGTCGTCGGTCTGATGCCGCACCCGGAGCACGCGACTGAGGCTCTCACCGGCCCGTCCGACGACGGTCTCGGCCTGTTCTACTCGGCGCTGGACTCGGTGCTGTCGGCCGTCTGATGGCGGTGAACACGTCTGCGACGGCGGCGGGGCTCGGTGACTTCATCGACGCCTCGCCGTCGCCGTTTCATGTCTGCGCCACGGTTGCGGCGGAACTCGACGCGGCGGGCTACACGCAGGTCTTCGAGGACCGCCGGTGGGAGATCGTCGCCCGCGGCTATGTGATCCGCGGCGGGTCGATCATCGCGTGGGACGCGACGGTGGTGGAGGAGTTCGAGGCGTACGCGCCGCAGCCGTTCCGGATCGTCGGCGGCCACACGGACAGCCCGAACCTGCGAGTCAAGCAGCATCCGGATCGGATGTCGGCCGGTCTCGCGACGGTTGCGCTCGAACCGTACGGCGGCGCCTGGCTGAACTCCTGGCTCGACCGCGATCTCGGCCTGTCGGGTCGGCTGGCCTACGACGACGGCGGCCGTGTCGCGCACGCGCTCGTCCGTATCGACGAACCGGTGCTCCGCGTGCCGCAGCTCGCCATCCACCTCTCGGAGGATCGCAAGGGCGTCCACGTCGATCCGCAGCGCCACGTGGACGCCGTGCGCGGAGTGGGTGAAGCGCAACCGCTTCTGGACTACGTCGCCGAGCACGTCGGAGTCGATCCGGCCGCAGTCCTCGGCTGGGAGCTGATGACGCACGACGTCACTCCGTCGCGCATCATCGGTTCGGCGGGCGACCTTCTCAGCGCACCTCGCCTCGACAATCAGGGCACCTGCTACGCCGGTCTGCGCGCGCTGTTGGACGTCCCTCGACTCCGCTCGGAAACAGGGGATCGATCGGAGTCTCCTGATCCCCGAGTGAAGTCGAGGGGAATCGCGATGCTCGCTCTCTTCGATCACGAGGAGGTCGGATCGGGATCGGAACGAGGAGCGTCCTCGGACTTCCTGGTGACAGTCTGCGAACGGATCGTCGGATCGCTCGGCGGTGACCGCGACGAGTTCCTGCGCGTCATGGCGTCCAGCATCTGCGTGTCGGGCGACATGGCTCACGCCACGCACCCGAACTACCCGGAACGTCACGAGCCGACACATCACATCGCCGTCAACGGCGGGCCGGTGTTGAAGGTCAACCAGAATCTGCGGTACGCGTCCGACGCGGTCGGCGAGGCGGAGTTCGCGCTCGCCTGCCGAGACGCCGGGGTTCCGTTGCAGAGGTACATCCATCGCGCGGATCTGCCGTGCGGCTCGACGATCGGCCCGCTCACCGCGACGCGCACCGGTCTGCTGACCGTGGACGTCGGTGCGCCACAGCTCGCGATGCACAGCTGTCGCGAGCTCATGGGCACCGACGACGTCGCCATGTACTCGGCTGCGCTCGCCGCGTTCCTGCGCTGAAACGACGAAAGACCCCGATCGCAGATCGGGGTCTTTCGCTGATCGACGTCAGGAGCCGGTGATCTTCCCGATCACCTCGTTGGCCTTGTCCTTGACCTCTTCGATGCCCTTCTTGACGGCCGAGGAGGCCTGATCGGCCTTTCCTTCGTTCTTCAGATCGTCGTCGCCGACTGCGGCGCCGGTGGCTTCTTTCGCCCGGCCCTTCAGTTCTTCTGCCTTGTTCTCGAACTTGTCGTTGATGCCCATTGATCATTCCTCTTTCGTCATGGATCGATTGTCATCAGTGCGAGTGGAGTCGAGTTCCGCTCCACTGCGAACGATCGCCGCGCACAGGCCTGCCGCCAGCAGCAGGGCACAGCCTCCGGCGAGGGCTCCGAGGAGGCTGAACAGCCACCCCTCTTCGGCTGCCTCGACGCCGATGGTGCGGAGAACGGAACCGCCCGAGACTCCTCCCGTCGCTCCCACCAGCAGGTATGCCGCCCGATTGAGGCGAGAAGTCACCTGCAGCATGCATACGGCGACCCATCCTGCCGTGGGAGGCACGGCAGGATGGG
>JASLJL010000490.1 GCA_030152405.1 Gordonia sp. (in: high G+C Gram-positive bacteria)
TGTGGTCGGCCTTGTCGAATGGGTCGTTGTCGCTTCCGAAGAGCCACACGCCGGCATCGGTCAGTACAGGCACACCGCGCGGCCCTTCCGCCCAGTTGCATGCGGCGAACTTGTCGATCGAGTCTCCAGTCTCCCCGCCGAATAGACGTGCCAAGTCTTCATGCTCTCGGGCGATCAGGTGGACCGCGATGTGTTCGGCGTTCGCTGCCACCCCGTGTGTGTGGTTGGCGCGTGAAATCGCCACCAAGAACCGTGCCGGGTCGATGCTGGTCTGGGTGGCGAAACCGACCAGGCAGCCGGACAGCTCGTCGCCGACTCGGGTCGTGATGACATAGAGCGGGCGGTCGACTGCCACGAGCGCATCGAAGGCTTCGGTCACGCCGTTGATCTCACTCATCAGGTCGCCATTCCGGTTTCAATCCGTCAGCGATCGGTCCACGCCATCAGACGCTCCACCGGCCATGTGTTCACGATCCGGTCGGCTTCGATGCCGTGGTGCACGGCGCGTTCGGCGCCCAGTCTGCTGAACTCGAGCTGCCCCGGCGCGTGGGCGTCCGAATCGACGGCGAACAGGCAACCGAGCCGGTGCGCGAGCGCGATCAATTCGTCGGGCGGATCGACCCGCTCGGGTCGCGAATTGATCTCCACGGCGGTTCCGTTCGCGGCGCACGCGCTGAAGACCGCAGCGGCGTCGAAGGTCGACGGCCGGCGCCCGCGGCCGGCGATCAGGCGACCGGTGCAATGTCCGAGCACCTGTACCCGTGGCTTGCTCACTGCCGCGACAAGGCGAGCCGTCATCGGGTCGTGGTCCATCCGTAGTTTCGAATGCAGCGAGGCCGTTACGACGTCGAGACGGTCGAGCATCTCCGGCGACTGGTCCAACGATCCGTCGTCCAGGATGTCCACCTCGATGCCGGACAGGAGGCGGAAGCCGTCGCCGTGATCGCGGTTCCAGCCGTCTATCACTTCGAGCTGGCGCGTCAGCCGCTCCGCGCTGAGACCGTGAGCGACCGTCAGCCGCGGCGAATGATCGGTGATCGCCAGCCATTCGCAGTTCAATGCGACCGCGGCGTCCGCCGTCTCCGGCAACGGTGCGCCGCCGTCGCTCCAGTCGGTGTGTGCATGAAGATCACCACGGAGCAACGCCGCCAATGGCTCGGCGTCGGGCATCGGCGACGGTGCCTGCTGGAGCTTGTCGAGGTAACTCGGCAGCGCACCGTCGAGGGCCTCGGTCACGACCGTCGCGGTCACCTTGCCGACACCGGGGATAGCAGTGAGAGTCCCGGCGCGACTGTGCTCGGCGAGGTCTCCCGGGTCGTGACCGGCCACGGCGATCGACGCTCGGCGGAAGGCCTCGACCCGGTACGACTTCTGCCGGTCGCGCTCAAGCAGCCACGCGATGCGTGAGAGTGCGATCACGGGACTCACCGGTGGAGTCAACGGTGCAAACGGCTTCATGACAGCTCCGTCTCGTCGACGTCGCGGATACTGCGACCAGGCTACCGTCGGCGTCGACGGCGAAGGACCACAACCAGCACGGCAGTTGCCAGGACCGCACCCGCCGCACCGATCAGCGCGGTCCGATGTTCGGCAGCCTGATATTTGATCTGATCGTTCACCGCAGACGCTTCATCGGCAGCCCGCTGACGCACGTCGAGACGATCGTGCAACGCGTCGACGGTCTCAGCGAGCTCGGCTCGCTGCTCGGCGACGGGCGGCGGTTCAGGCTCCTCGTCGACGGGCTTCACCGGCGAGGCGGTGGTGAGATCCGGGTCGGCGGAATCGTCCAGGGAGATCCCCAGAATCGGGTCTTCATCGGGGCGGTCGGTCGTCATACGTGCTCCTTCACTGTGGTCACGTCCGAACGGACGCTGGCTGCGGTGTTCTCGGGAATGGGAGGTGCGGCCGAACGTGCGCGCACAGCGCCGACGGCCGCAGTGGACGCGCCGAGTACGAGGAGTGCCCCGCCGACGATCAACGCGGACAACCAGCCCGACACGACGGTCGCCAATCCGAGGACGGCGGCCGCGACCAGCGCGCCCAGCCCGTACAAGACGATCAAGAGGCCGACACCGGAGACGCCCGCCCCGATGCCGAGGCGCGCGCCCTTGCTCTTCACCTCGTCCGCTGCGGACGAGAGTTCGGTTCGTATCAGCGTGGTCAGCTGGCTGGTGAGGCGCTCGATCAGTTCCGCAGTCGATGCCTCGCGCGGTGGCGTGTTCGGCGCTGGTGTTTCGCTCATGCTCAGCTCCTACCTGTCAGATCAGGGATTCGCGGACGAGGAAGAGATACCCGGGCCGCTATGCGGTAAACACTCGACCCGGCGTCACCCTGATTCTGCTCAGCGCCACTGGGGTGGCCGGTTAGGTCGCCCCACGCCACCGGCTTCGCGTCGGGAAGGCCGTACGCCGTGTCCGAGCAGGCGTCACAGCAGCGTTGCCGCGACCGCGATCATGGCGAATCCGGCCGTGATGACGGCGAGGCGGGCGTAGTGAAGTCGATCCCAGCGTCGGTGCTGTTCACGCCAGTCGATGGGGTGATCCTCGGCGGTCCAGGCGGCGGCCTTGTTGTTGATCGGCACCAGCAGCACTACCGACATGACGACGCTGACTGCGAGCAGTCCTGCGCCGACCACCGCGTACACGGCCGTCGGTGAAAATTCCAGGTCGCGACCGCCAATGCGGCGGCGAGGATCATCGACCCGATGTACCAGAACGGCATCGCCCGGCCGAGCATGCGAGCGCCGTCTGCGCGTGCCGAGATCAACGCGTCGTCCGGCAGCCGGAGGGTGATCGGATTGATGACGAAGGCGACCGAGAACTCGACGCCGACCATCACTCCGACGACGACGATTGTCAGAACAGCGAGGGTTGTCGACATGATCCACTCCTGAATCTAGCGGTGCTAGAAATTCTAGCAATGCTAGAATAGAGCGCATGGAGGCAGAAGACAATGGTCTGACGACTCGCGAGCAGAGGAATGCCGAACGGCGTCAGCGGATTCTCGAGGCGGCGCGCGTGCGCGCGGACGCCGACGGCTGGGCGTCAGTGACCACGCGACGTCTCGCAGAGGCGATCGGCTACACGCAGCCGGTCCTGTACGGTCATTTCCCCGCGGGAAAGTCGGAGATCATGACGGCCGTCGCGTTGGAAGGTTTCGGCGACCTCGGCCGACGATGTCGTGATGCACTCGATCGGGCTGATGATCAGGGGACGGTTGAAGCGGTGGCCGTCGCATACCTCGACTTCTGTCGTGCACATCCCGCCGTCTACGAAGCGATGTTCGGTCAGGATATCGCCACGGCCTTCGCGAGCGAGGACACGCCGCCGGCGGTGAGGGCGGGATTCGCCGCGCTGGCTGAAACCGTCGGAGACCCGGAGGGTGGGGCACTCACCGAAGTGTTCTGGGGCGCGCTCCACGGCATCGGGCAGTTGGAGAGCACAGGGCGAATGCCTCCGGCGAGCCGCGATGCCAGGGTTGCCGCGCTTGCCTCGCGGTTCGCGACGACGCCGGAGTGAGTGACGAGGTGTCGGATCAGCCGCCCGTGCGGTCGGTCACCACGGGGCCGGTGGTCCAACCGCCGTCGACGGCGAGCTCTGCGCCCGTCGTGTAGCTGGCGGCGTCGCTGAGGAGGTAGACGACTGCTCCCGCAAGCTCGTCCGGTCGACCCACGCGGCCGATCGGCGCGTCGGGGAAACCGCCGTCGTCGAGACTGATCCCGATGGGAGCCGTCATCGGCGTGAGGACCATGCCCGGATGTACGGAGTTCACCCGGATCCGTTCAGCCGCCATCTCGACCGCCGCGACCTTGCTCATCCCGCGGACTCCCCATTTGGTGGCGCCGTAC